>JAEEGN010000233.1 GCA_016280345.1 Selenomonadaceae bacterium
CGAGAAGGGCAACGACATCAACTTCGCCATCACCGCGCTAAGCAACGCGTTCTACAACTCCTACGACGCCTGCTTTTTCTTCAGCGCCGACTCCGACTACGCAAACGTTTACAGCATGTTGAAGCACATGGGCAAGCTTGTCGTCCAGGTCTCCGTCCAGGGACAGAACCTCAACAAGGTCCTCTACACCACCACCGACAAGCAGATTGTCCTCAACAAATGGTACTTCGAGAACTGCCTGCTGACGCTGCCGCCGCGTCCCGCTGTCTCGCCCCGTCCTGCCCCGGGCATCGATGCCGGCGACAGCCCGATCGCGTCTGACGAAACGCCGTCCGTGTCCGCCGCCGATCCCACCGGTGACGGCTGCGATACCCCGCCGTCGGACGGTTCCGCCCCCGGCGGCAGCGAAATCCTCTGACGCCGTCTGCAAACCTGCGGATTTCGCCCTGCCCGACGACAGGGACCCGGAAAGAAAGGAAGAACGCCCCCCGGCCGGACAAAACCGGACGAGGGGCGTTCCTGTTTCCCCGGGCTTGCGGATGGGCCGTCGTTACCGGCTCAGATACTCGATGTACTTCCGCTTGCATTCCGCTGCGATCCGGCGGCTGATGGGAATTTCCGCCCCGCTTTTCATGGTGAAGGAAAGATTTTCCAGCTGGGCGACGAAGGGCAAATGGAGGGCGAAGCTCCGATGCGGGCGCAGGAAATCCGCAACCGGGAGCTGCTCCATGATATTGTCGAGGCTGGAATGGACCTTGACTGTCTCGCCGTCCGCATAATGCAGGCAGCAGTAGTTGTTGAATACCTCCAGATACTCGATGGCATCCAGCGTCACCCTCGTCGTTTCGCGCTCCGTCTTCAGATCGATGATCTTGTGGAAGGACGGTCGACTTTCTGTCCAGCGACGGAATACTTCATCGATGCCGGCGACCGTGACGGGCTTCATCAGATAATGCAGCGTCCGGAGTTCATAGCCGTCCACGGCGAAGTCCGGCGTCATCGTCACGAACACGAAGGCCACCTCCGGGTCCAGCTCCCGCGCCTTACGGGCGAGGTCGATACCCAGCGTGCGACCGATATAATTGTCGAAGAAAAGGATTTCGTATTTGCCCGCCGAAAAGCCACGGCGGAACGCCTCCCCCGTTTCGTAAACGTCGATCTCGATCGTCATCTCTTTCTTCTCCGCCCTGGCCTCCAAAAGGGCCTGTAACCGCTCCTGGTCTCCCTTATCGTCTTCGATGATTGCGACACGCATTCCGCATCACTGCCTTCCTGTTGCTTTTTCCTTCCGGGATACTTATAATGGAAAAAAGACACCCTTACAGCAGTATTCCCCGGAAATCCCCAATCCCATGAATCGAGGCGACTGCCATGAATTATATTCTCTCTTTGGCCATCGGCCTCACTACCATCCAGCTTTTGGGCGCCTACCTTCGCTATCTGCCGTTTGAGAAGGAGCTGTCGGAGGAGGACCAGCACCGTCTTTGGAGGTATCTGGCGGCATGGGCGCCGGTGGCGGTCGTCATCTATGCCGGCTATTTCTCCCACGTGGGAGTGACGGAAGAATCCTACCGGCGAATATCCTCCTTAGGCGGTTTCCCCTTCTTCGCGGTCTCGCTCCTCGTCCTCCCGCGGAGCATCCCCCGCCACGTTTTCATCATCGGGATGCAGACGCTCTGGCTGCTCCTGGTCCACACCGTCGCCGGCACGCTCATCCTGACCTTCCTGCCCATGTTCTCGACGGGCATCGAGCGCACCCTGAGCCAGACAGTCATCTTCATCGCGATTTTCCTGCTGCTTTTGCCGGCCGTCCGGCCTGTGTTCCGCCATCTCCTGCCACCGGTGCAGCTCTTTGAGGAACGTCCGATGGGCTGGTATCTGGCGCTTCTGCCCCTGGGGCTCTGCGTCAGCCCTATCCTGAACTTCATGCACCGGACGTTCATCTATACCTGGACGGACCGCATTGAGCGACTGCTTCTGCTGGCCTGGGTCTTTGTCATCTACCGTTACGTGATCCTGATGAGCCGGCGCATGGCGGCGGCTCAACGGCAGGAGAGCGAACGCCGGGTGTTGGCGAAGGAGGTCCATGCCCTGGAAAACTACGCGTCGCTTCTGGCTGAGCGCGATCAGGACGTGCGGCGCCTCCAGCACGACTTGCGCCATTACACCCGGATGATGACGTCGCTGCTCAAAAACGGCCAGACCGAGGAAGCGCTTGCCCTGATCACGGCGGAGGACGAGGCCATCCTGGCGTCGTCGATCCCGGCCTATTGCCAAAGTCCCATCATCAACGCGGCGCTGGCCGTCTATCTGCGGCTGGCGATTCAGGCCAGTGTCCGCACGACGTACAAGGTGCAGCTGGAGCCCCTGACGGAAGCGTCCGGGGACTCCGTCTCGCCGGACACGGACCTCGCCGTCATGCTCTCGAACGTACTGGAGAACGCCATCAACGCCAGCCGGAAGCAGCCGCCCGGGGAACGGGAGATACGCCTGTCGCTGCGCTACATCCCCCCGCAGTACGTCCTGACGGTTGAGAACCGCTATGACACGCCGCTTACCCTCGGACCGGACGGCCTGCCGGAAACCTTGGAGCCGGGACACGGTACCGGCATGGAATCGGTGGCGGCGTTCCGGGACAAGTACCGGGCCGAGCTCATCTTCGAGCAGGAAGACGGGTGGGTCCGGCTGCTGATGTACTGGCTGCGGCGGAAAGAGAGCGCCGGAGAAGAACGCCCCCCCGCGGCGTAAACGGAAGGTTTCCCAACGCGCCCGGGCGGGCAGTTGCCGTTGCGCCTTGTCAAATCCCCTCTTTGCCTAAAACGTCTGCATCAGCATCGAGACAAACTGCACGACGCCGAAGCCGCCGACGACAAGGCCGATGTACCAGAAATAGACCTGCTTCACCAAGGCCGACAGCGAGACGAGCAGGATGGCGATCTGCAGGTAAGTCAGCGCCCCGGCGAAACCTTTGTTGAGGGAGAGCGATCGGTCACGCTCCGCCTCGGCGTCGCGCGCCGTCTGCATGATCTCCTTTTCCTCCGCCTTGTAGCGGTCCACCGTTTCCTGGTATTTCTTCATGATCTTCGGCGTTTCTTCCGGGTCGAGCGTAGCCGCGGCCAGTTTCATGTGGTCAAGCTGCACCTTGTAGGTGTTCTCTTTCAGGCTCTTCGCCTGATAGTAGGCCCAGCCGTTGGAGGCGGCGTTCTGCGCCAGGATTGCCTTGCTGCTGAACGCGCCCGCTTTCAGGGAGGAAAAGGTGGCGCAGATGGCCAGTACCAGCGCCGTCAGCGCGATGAGCTGCGTCGTGCGCTTCGACAGCTCCTTTTCCTTCGGTTCCTCCTGCCCCTCCGTTTCGGAGGGGTTTTTCGTTTCTTCTGCCATATTGGGTTTCCTCCTTTGTGAATTGTCCGGCCCGAAGGCCGGGTGATCTGCCTGCTGTCAGGCGTCGGCGTCCAGGTCGATGACGCCCGCGGCGGCGGGCGCGACCTCATTCGCCGGGAAGATGAAATGCAGGTGATGGTCCGCGTCGAAATAGAAACTCTTGGGCACCGATGTCAGCGTGGTGAAATCCGTTTTCAGCCGGATGTTTTCCCGCTCGGCCCAGGCCCGGAGTTTCCGGGTGATGGCCTCGGGCGCGTATGGCCCGCCGGGACCGGTCCCTTCCAGGCAATCGACGGAGACCTCTTCGCCGCTGGCAACACGGAAATTCATCGTCCGCAGATCCACCATGGGATGGGCGGCTTTGCCGATATAGCGATATTCCGTGAACACGATGCTGAGGATATCGTCGTTGCGCGTGATCTCGTAGCTGAGACGCGCGGTCACCGGTTCGTCGCCGGAGACTTCCTTCGATCGCATGACCTTGCGGACGAAAGCGTGGGCCTCGCCCTCGGTATGGAGATTGATGCGGCCCGACGCCGCGCTGTCCTCCACCGTCACCCGGGGCCAGCGGATGCTTTCATCGGCGTTATAGGTCCGGTCCTCGATGGCAGCGGCCGCTTCGGCGAGGACGGGAATCCCCGTCAGGAGCGCAACCAGGATCGCGGACGCTTTTCGGAACACTTTCATGGGACTCCCTTCCTTTCTGCTGCCGTTGTCAATGGCCGCCCATCATGGTGTCGGCAATGCTGCCGCCGCCGGAGGGGGCACTGTCGTTATAAGAACCGTTGCCGGCCGGGCTGTCGGCATAGCCGCCGGAAGCACCGCCTGTCATCTGATCGGCGATGCTGCCGCCGCCGGAGGGGGCATTGTCATTGTAGAAGCCGTCGCTGGTCGGGCTGTCGGCATAACCGCCGGGCGTACCGCTACCGGTCATCTGGTCGGCAATGCTGCCACCACCGGCAGGAGCGCCGCCGCTCGTCTGCAAGAGCGCCGGGTCAGCGCCGTAGCCGGTCTCGGCGAAGCCGCCGGGGGCGCCCGCGCTGCCGTTGTCGTCCACGGAGGTCGTAATCTGGCCGCCGCTGATGGTATAGGTAACCATACTCGACAGGACGCTGTTGTTCAACGGATCGACGAACTCGAAGAAGTAGGCGTAAATGCCGTCTCCCACCTGCTCATCCTTTACCTGGGGATTGTCGCCTGCGGTGAAGGTATCCACATCGACCTCAACGGCTTCCTCATTCTTGGGTCCGGAGAGCGACATGCCGTAATGACGGGTGGTGATGGTGTCGCCGGCCTGGATCTGGATCAGCTCGCGGCTCGCCATGAGGCTTTCAAGGCCTTGCTTGTCGTCCTTCCTCGCGCCGAGAATATGGTATTTCTCGGTCTTGTAGTCATAGACGACCTGCAGGTTGCAGGGGACGCCGTTCAGCTTGATGGGGATGGAGTAGAGGTTGAAGTCATCGTTTTCATACGTGATCTCGATGTAAACGGGATGACCCTCGAGCATCGGCCATTTGCCGAAGAAGTTGTCGGTGAAGCGGCCTGCGTCCCAGTCGCCATTGATGTTCGAATCCGAGCCGAGGAAGAGGATGACGTCCTCTTTCGGGTCCAGATAAGCGAGCTGGCAGTGGACGGCGGACAGGAGATCCGTCGCCGAGGACGACAGCAGCACGAAGGCGTTGCCGTCGTTGTCGATGTCCACCGGCATATTCACGAGCTGTTCCAGGTTGTAGATTGGGTGCGACCCGGCAGCGGGCGCGGCGGCGGGCGCCGAGCCGAGAATCGTCGCGCTGATGCTGGCGCCGGTGCCGGGCGAGGTGATTTCCGGCGTATAGGGGGGCGCCGCGCCGGAGATGTATTCCCGGGCGGCGTCGGGCATCTGGCCGAAGATCAGATAGTAATAAAGGCATTTGATGGGACCCGGCGAAACGTTCAGATTCGCGTAAGCGCGCCAGACGTCGGCGTCACCGTCATAGGGATGGTAGCAGGAAAGGCCAAGTCCCCTGGGGCGGTACGAACCGTTAACGCGATAGAGCACGCAGTCGTCGATGGCCGACAGCAGCGGCCCGGCGGTTTCAGGCATCAGATGGCTGGTATTCTTCGCCAGCTCGCCCATGTCCACCATGTCGTAGTAACCCTGTTCACGGGTATTGCCGCCGTAGTTCTCGGAGGCTTCCGCGCCGCGCGCGAGCTGGGTGAAAAGCTGGCGCGGATTCTGCGCGGCGGCCTGGAGCGCTTCGACGCCATAGGCGCCGTAAGCGGCGACCAGATCCGGCGCCTTTGATACGTCGGCGACAGAAAGCGTCGCGATGGAAGCTGATTCCGCCCCGTCCTCCACGCAGCCCTGGTAATACGTATCGCAGATGACTTTGCCGAGAGCGGCGCCGCCCATCGACGGGTCGCCGGCCAGAGCGCCGACCCAGCCGGTGTAGTTCCAGCCGCAGCCCGGCTCGCTTTCCTGCGAGGCGACCATGTAGCGGGAGAACCCATGAATCGAGGCGAGCGTGTCCACTGTCGCCATCAGGCAGGCGTCGAAGCCGATGAGCTCAAAGGGCGGATTGTCGGGATTCGCGCCATAGACGGAATCAAAAGCGTCATGAACCTCGTCGAGGCTCATCATGTTCTGCGTGCGTTCGTCGAGACAGACGCCGCCAACACTGCCGCCGCCATGGTTCCAGAAAACGAATACGCTGTGGTCGGCAGTGAAATTGTCCCTGCCAAAGCGCAGGAAATCCGCCAGGCCCTGGCCGCTCCCCATGTCCGCGCCGGGTACCGGACCGAGTTCGTGAATCCCGTCCGCGTCGTAGAGGAAGCGCGCGGCGCCGCCTGACGGGATGCCGCTGGTCTGCCACTGGTTCGCGCCGCCGGTCTGGATCACGACACTGACGTTCGACGGCAGCCTGACCCTCTGCAGCTCCTGAAGGTCAGCCGAGGCCGCGCCGTATTGCGTCTCCAGGTCGGTACCGCAGAGATACCAGTAGATGACCCAGGTGTCGGACGCGTTGTAGGAACTGGAAAAGTCCGCGCCGGTGTGGGAACGCGTTATGGCGTTCGCGTGGGAACGCGTGACGGTAGACGTCTCCGTGCCGCAGCCCGGCAGGAGCAGCAAGGCGGAAACAGCCAGCGCGGCGAGTTTCCGGCAGAGCTTTCGTTTCATGGAAGTATCTCCCTTCAGGAAAGATGCAGCACTTTCAGCGCCGGATACTCATACAGCTCCCCCGCCATCGCCTTGATGGCGGCAAAGACGGAAAAGAATACCCAGGCGATGGACAGGAACGCGATGCCGGCGACGGTCGCGATCATCGGCGAGATCACAAACGCCAGGATGACGATGAGAAGCGAAACAACCAGCGCCACCAGCTGAATCCTGAAGGCCTGCCGGGCGTGGGCGGCGATGAAGGCGTTGTCGCTCCAAATGATTCTGATGAGGAACGGCAGGACCAGGTAGCCGATCCCGCCCAGGAAAAAGCCAACGTGCGCCGCTACCGCGAGGGCGCGCTCTTTGGTGGTGATTTCGTTCATTCGAGATTCCCTCCGTCAAAATGGTATCTGTTCCTGTCATGATTCTGCGGCGCCGGCGCGTTTTCCTGCCGTGCCGGGCCGAAAGAACGGTTCTGGAAAAAGCAAACGGGGGCGGACGCTTTTCCAGCGCCCGCCCCCGTTCCTTCACATCTGTGTCGCTTCCGGCAGCGCCGAGTCCAGCGAGGCGTTGTATTCCTGCGCCCACTTGTAGCCGAGGAAAGCGCCGATGGCGTCAGCGATGAAGCTGAAGGTCGCCGTCCCCAGCGCCATGTTCAGCACGACAGCAACGACACACAGCCCGATTCCGGTGATGAGCCCTTTCTTCACACCGCCCGAGTAAATGAGGCCGATGAGGAAGAGCCCGAGTACCGCGCCCACGATAGGATTCTTTTTCTGCATTTTGACCAAACTCCTTTCAAATTGTCCGGGCTTTTGCCCGCTTCCTGATACAATAGCGCAAAAAAGCGCGCTTGTCTATAGCAAAAGTGTGAATGGTAGTATTTTGGGGACGAATGGTATTTTTTTAACCATTCGTCCCCAAAATACTACCATTCGTCCCCAAAACCTTGCAATCGAAAAAAAATATGCTATACTTCTACCAGATGCGGAGCATGAGGAAATGTTCCGCCGGAGCGGATGGGTACACATCGCTCAAGACAATTTATGGAGGCGTATATTCATGCAGAAAATCAAGTCGTTCAAGGTATTCTTCCTGGCCGCTCTCTTCGTCATGGCTTTTGCCAGCGTCGCGTTCGCCGGCCCGCAGGACTTCACGCTGGTCAACAACACCGGCTACACCATCTTCAAGGTCAACGTCAGTGCCGCCAGCACCAACAGCTGGGAAGAGGATATCCTCGGTTCTACGGTTCTCATGAACGGTGAGTCCATGAACGTCACGTTCAACGTCGGCAACCAGCAGTATTGGGACATTCAGGCCATCTTCGAGGATGGCAGCGGCATCGCCTGGTACAACATCGATCTCCTGAGCGTCGCCCGCGTCACCCTGAACAACGACGGCACCGCTACCCTGCAGTAATCTTCCCGGAAAGCGGGGGCGTGTACCCGTCCTCCGCTTTTATCAGTTCATGCCAACCATTAAAACTAAATCATGGAGGTTATTATCATGCAGAAAATCAAATCGTTCAAGGTATTCTTCCTGGCCGCTCTCTTCGTCATGGCGTTTGCCAGCGTCGCGTTCGCCGGCGCGCAGGACTTCGTCCTCGTGAACAACACCGGTCATCCCATCTATTATGTCAACGTCAGCCCGCACAGCTCCGACAACTGGCAGAACGACGTCCTCGGCTCCCAGATTCTCGGCAACGGTCAGTATGTCACGGTGATGTTCCCCACCAACGGCGTCCAGTACTGGGATCTCCAGGCGGTCTTTGAGGACAACAGCAGCCTTGCCTGGTACAACATCGATCTTCTGAGCGTCGCCCAGATCACGCTGAACGGCGACGGCACGGCCAACTTCCAGTAAGACGGCAGTTTCCGGTTTTCCTGATTCCTTATAACAGAACGACCCCCGCCGGTATGTACCTGCTGGCGGGGATTCGATTTATTATGGAATAACGTAAAGCTATTGAGGAGGTTCATCAATGGAATACAAGATTCTTTACCCGGAAGCGTTTCCGATTGTCGAGCTCCAGCTGCAGCAGGGCGAGTCCCTGAAAGCCGAGTCCGACGCTATGATTGCCATGTCCCCCCCCGTCGACGTCGAGGGCAAACAGGAGGGCGGCTTCTTCAAGGGCCTGATGCGGTCAGTCCTCACCAACGAAAGTTTCTTCCTGCAGAGCCTGACGGCGAAGCGCGGCCCCGGCACGGTGCTGTTCGGCCACGCACTGCCCGGCGGCATCGCGGACGTAACCCTCGACGGCTCTCACGGTCTTGCCGTGCAGAAGTCGGGCTTCCTCGCGGCCACGGAGGGCATCACCGTCGATACGAAAACGCAGGACCTCACCAAAGGGCTGTTTTCGGGGGAGGGCTTCTTCGTCCTGAACATGACCGGCCGCGGGACGGTATTCGTGTCCAGCTACGGCGTGATCCACCCGCTGAAGATCGAGGCCGGGCAGGAAGTCATCATCGACAACGGCCATCTGGTCGCCTGGCCGGACACGATGGAATACGAAATCGAGAAAGCGTCCAGCGGCTGGTTCTCGAGCCTGACCTCGGGCGAAGGGCTCGTCTGCCGCTTCCGCGGCCCCGGCACGGTGCTGATCCAGACGCGCAATCCCAACGGCTTCGAGAGCTGGATCCGCTCGATGTTCCCCACGAAGAGCTGATATCGTCCCGCGAATGATGGCAGGCATCAGGGACAGGGTTTAATCGCTGAATCCTGTGGAGGGGGAGGGACTTCCCCCGGGCAGTGCCACAGGATTCTCCTTTTTGCCTCCTTGATGCAGGAATTCTATCCGTTGCCGGTATCCATGCCGGTAAACTTCCTGACGGAAAAAACAATCAGAGAGGAAGTCGTCTATGGGCGCAAAGCCTTCCCGCAAGCAAGAACCGCCCCTCGTTTCCGCCCGCGATTCACGGCGCCGCGCCATCACCGCCGACGGGAACGGCGGCCTTCCCGCCGCGCGGGATCCGGCCTTCGCCGGGGCGGAGGCGGCGGCAGCGGAAACAGCGGCGGCGAAGGACGAAACACCGCCAAAGAAATACGTCAGCTTCGCCCCCGGCCCCGTTGCCCTCGAATCCGGTCTTCCCGGCGTGAAGCTGGACTTCAACTACGGGGCGCGGGTGCTGATTCCCGAGGGCGACTACCATGTGCGGCTCACCGACCTGGACACCAGCTCCATCCTGTACGACGCCGACGCTTCCGGGGCCCTCGTCACCAGCACCAAGAAATACTACATCCATTTCCGGGTGGAGATCTGGAAGGACGGGCAGCCGGCCCTCACCCACGACCTGAACCTTCGGGGGAAAAACGTGCATATCCGTTACCCCGTGGGGACGCTGGGGGACATTCTCGCCTGGTTCCCCTACGCCGAGGAATTCCGAAAAAAGCACGGCTGCCGCGTCTATTGCTCCATGAGCGGGAAAATCGCCGCCCTGCTCCGCCCCGCCTATCCGAAAATCCGGTTCATCGCCCCGGGGACGGAGCCGGAGAATTGCTACGCCACCTATTACATGGGCATCTTCTTCCCCGCCGACGACCGCTTCCACCAGCCCACGGATTTCCGCGTCATCGGCTTGCAGCTCAATATCCCCTATATCCTCGGCCTGGAGGTGGCAGAGCGGCGCCCCCTTCTCACGCCGTCAAAAAAACGGCCCATCGCCGAGCCGTACGTCTGCATCGCGGCTCAGGCCACGAGCCAGGCGAAGTATTGGAACAATCCGCGGGGCTGGATCGAGACGATCGATTTCCTGAAAGCGCTGGGCTACCGGGTGCTCTGCATCGACAAGGAGAAATGCCACGGCTCCGGACGCCACTGGAACACGATTCCCTACGGCGCGGAGGACTTCACCGGCGACCGCCCCTTGCAGGAGCGGGTGGATTTCCTCGGCCACGCGGACTTCTTCGTGGGACTGTCCAGCGGCCTCTCGTGGCTGGCGTGGGGCGCGGGCGTTCCCGTGGTGATGATCTCCGGCTTCACGCTGCCCCACAACGAGTTCCACACCCCCTACCGGGTCATCAATTTCCACGTCTGCAACGGCTGCTGGACGGACAGCAGCGAGGAATTCGTCCACGCCGATTTCGGCTGGTGCCCCCGACACGAAAACACGGAGCGGGAATTCGAGTGTACCCGCTATATCAGTTCCGGACAAGTCTGCCAGACCATCGCACGGCTGATGGAGGACTACGGGCTGAACCCGGAGATGGGCCACAGGAAAAAAGGGAAATAGCTTTTCTGTCTGGGGCGGGGGGGAGAAACGTGCCCGTGGCGCGTGGCGGGCGGCGCTCGTTACCTTGCCCTCCCCTTCAGGAGCGCGACAGTCCAGTGGACTGTCACGGCGGAGCGGTGGGTGAGAATGCCCTCCCCTTTAGGGGAGGAGCGCGACAGTCCAGTGAACTGTCGCGGCGGAGCGGTGGGTGAGGTTCACTGACTTTCGCTTTGCGTAAATCGTCATGCTGTGGAACCTCATCCGGCTCGCTTCGCTTGCCACCTTCCCCTAAAGGGGAAGGCTTTTCATCCGTCAGCCCTTCGCTCGCTCGTAATATGCCACTGGCATATTACGCCCCCTCAGGGGGAAGGCTTTGGAGGTTTTCACAGGAGGTGACAGCATGGGAGAAAATCAAGCGCCCAATCAAGCGCTCGAAAAAGCGCCTAATCAAGCGCTCGGGAAAGCGCCCGGGAAAGCGCCCGGGAAAGCGCTCGAAAAAGCGCCCGGGAAAGAGCCCTATATGACCTTCGATCCGCCCCCGACATTGACGCAGGCGACGCCTGTCGAGGGGCTGCGGTTTGATTTCAATATGGGGCTGCGGGTATCGGTGCCGGAGGGCAATTACCGGGTGCGGTTCATCGACCGGGACGCGGCGCTGACGGTTTACGACGCGAAGGCTTCCGGGGTAGTCGCCAGCAGCACGAAGCGGTATTTCGTGAATTTCCGCCTGGAGGTCTGTGAGACGCCGACGGAGGAGGAGCAGAAGAAGCGCCGGGACAAGGACGAGCCGCCTTTGGCGGAGAAGCTGATCTTTGCCCACGATTACGACGCGCGGGGAAAGAAGGTGCTGATGAAGTTCGCCGGGGCGGCCATGGGCGACCTTCTGGCGTTCTTCCCCTACGCCGAGGCCTTCCGCGCGAAGCACGGCTGCGAGGTTTACGCGTGGATGGACGCCCGGTATATCGAAATCCTGCGGGCGGGCTACCCGGAAATCCATTTCCTCGCCCCGGAGGACGCGCGGCCCGACAATCTCTACGCCACCTACTATATCGGCCTCTTCGCCCCCTGGGACGACCGGAATCTCCAGCCCGCGGACTGGCGCGTGGTGGGGCTGCAGGCCCACGCCGCCTATCTTCTCGGCGTGGAGCCGAAAGAGACGCGGCCCCGGCTCCTGCCCTCCCCCGACGCGGAAAAGATTCGCCCGAAGGAGCCCTACGTCTGCATCGCCACGCAGGCCACGGCCCAGTGCAAATACTGGAACAACGCCCAAGGTTGGATGGACACGGCGGCGTACCTCAAAGAGCTGGGCTACCGGGTGCTCTGCGTGGACCGGGAGCGGGTAACGGTGAACGGGATTTACGGCAACGCGATCCCCTACGGGGCCGAGGACTTCACCGGCGACCGACCGTTGCCGGAGCGCGTCGATCTGATCTCCGGCGCGGCCTTCTTCGTCGGGCTGGCCAGCGGCCTCTCGTGGCTGGCCTGGGGCGCGGGCGTTCCCGTGGTGATGATCGCGGGCTTCACCGCGCCGGGGACGGAGTTCTCCACGCCCTATCGGGTGCAGCAGTTCCACACCTGCCACAGTTGCGGCAACGACCAGCGGAACGAGCACAAATACGAGGACTTCGGCGCCTGCCCCCACCATCGGGGCACGGACCGGGAATTCGAGTGCACCCGCTGCATCGCGCCGGAGTTCGTGAAAAAAACCATCGACCGGCTGCGGGCGGATAGATAGCCTTCCCCTCCGGGGCGAAACGCGCCAGTGGCACGTTTCTTGGCGCGCGAAGCGCGACGGATGAGGTTTTGCAGCGTAACGGCTAACGTAAACGCAACGCCGCAAGGGACCTCACCCACCGCCTGCGGCGGAGGGGTCCTGCGGCGTAACGCCGAAGGCAAACGTATCATCGGTGGATGAGATCCACTATCTTAGCATTTACTATTACTCCGGCCATTAAATATCGCCATAACGCACCCGTGCCCTCCCCTCTGGGGCGAAACAGTCCAGTGGACTGTTTCGGGGACCGCTTTAGCGGTGGGTGAGGTTTCCCCGACGTAACGCTTACGTCAGCCGTTACGCTTTCAAGACCTCATCCATCGGCTTCGCCGCTCCCCCTTCCCCAAAGGGGAAGGCAAAATTTCGTGAATTTTGATGGCCGGAGTGATATAATCATAGTGTTTGATATAATCATAGCGGCGGATGAGGTTTCGCCTAAAAAATGATTGCAGTAAGATATTCTTATTTTCTTATTTTCTTTTTTTCTTATTTTCCTACTTTCCAATTTTCTTACCACAAAAAATTTCCATCAAAAATCCCCACTGACGAATAGCCCGTATTTCCGCTGTTGAGAGGATGATTTTCATGAAGCAGGCAAAGAAATCCCTGAAGCAAAAACTGGCGGTGGCCCTGTCCCTCGTCAACGCGCTGAACGTCTGTGCCCCCGTGGCGCTGCCCTACGTCAACGTGGCGAGGGACGTCCGCGCCGACGGCGGGCAGGCGGAGCCGCTGACCGACGGCCTCGCCCGCGCCTTCTACGGCACGGCGCAGGCGACGGACTATGACGTGCCTGATGCGAGTGGAACGTCTTCTGTGTCGGTGGCGGAAATGAACAACGGCGATACCATGACCGTCAGTAGCGGCGGCAGTGGCGAGGTCACCACCATGAGCGGCGGCGCGCAGTACGTCACCAACGGCGGCACGGGCACGGTCACAACCATGAGGGGCGCCGCGCAGCACGTGACCAACG
>JAEEGN010000234.1 GCA_016280345.1 Selenomonadaceae bacterium
ACATTGCATAGATGGCGATGCCCAGCACCCCGGCCAACGGCCACGCGGATTTCGGCGCCAGGCGATCGGCAGAGCGTCGCGTCGGGCAAGAGGGTAGATCTCGGTGGCCGCCGTGCCAGTAAAAAACCATGTAGATCAGCGGCGGCACGGTGGAGGAAACGGAACTGTTGAACAGGGCACCATAGTCAATTTCGCCCGCGCGGGAGAAGGTGAAATTCAGCGCTTTAACCAGGTAATTCACGCCCCATCCGCCAATCACCGGATAGAAGGCCATGATGAAGATGGCGGCCAGGATGCCCAGCACGCCGGCCAACGGCCAGGCGGATTTCGGCGCCAGGAGGGCGAACGATTTGACGGCATTAGCTCCGCCGCGGCGGCCGATTACGAACTCGCACAGCATCACCGGCAGGCAGAAAACCAGCACGAAGAGCAGGTAGATCAAAAGAAACGCGGCGCCGCCGTTTTCCCCCACGAGATAGGGGAAGCGCCACATGTTGCCCAGCCCCACCGCGGAGCCGGCCATGGCCACGATTACGCCGAACGATGAGGAGAAACTCCCTCTTTCAGATGCGCTCATAGACTTCAAAATCAAAGGTTAAACCGGAAGGTTCGTCGGTATGCGGGCCGTCTGTGGAGACCTTGCGCCACTCGCTCTCCGGAAGTTCCGGGAAGAAGGTGTCGGCATCCGGGATGACGGTATGGACGCGGGTGAGATAGACGCGGGTGGCCAGCGGGAGAGCCTGGTGGTAGGTGTAGCCGCCGCCGATGACGAAGGGTTCCTCAGCCCCTTCGAGCGCCTCTTCCAGCGAGGAGACCACCCGGACGTTGTCGAAGGGCGGGCGCTCCATCGGGAAGATGCTGATGATGATGTTCTCCCGTTTGGGCAGGGGCTTGTTGGGCAGCGAGACCCAGGTCATGTAGCCCATGATGACCGGATGGCCACTGGTGATGCGTTTGAAATACTTGAAATCTTCCGAGATGTGCCAGGGAATCTCTCCCTTGCGGCCGATTGCGTTGTTTTCCGCAGCGGCGGCGATGATGCTGACTGTTTTCATACGGCAACGGGGGCTTTGATGGCGGGCCAGGGGTCGTAGTTTTCGAGGGTAAAATCTTCGTATTCAAAGGCGAAGAGATCTTTCTTCGCGGGATTGAGCTTCATGGTCGGGAGCGCGCGGGGCGTGCGGGAGAGCTGGAGTTCCACCTGGTCGAAGTGGTTGCGGTAGATATGGACGTCGCCGAAGGTGTGGACGAACTCGCCCGGCTCATAGCCGCAGACCTGCGCAATCATCAGGGTCAGCAGCGCGTAGGAGGCGATATTGAAGGGCACGCCCAGGAAGACGTCAGCGCTGCGCTGATAGAGCTGGCAGGAGAGGCGGTTGTTCGCCACATAGAACTGGAAAAGGGCGTGGCAGGGCGGCAGGGCCATCTGGTCCACCTCGGCCGGATTCCAGGCGCAGACAATATGCCGGCGGCTGTCCGGGTTCTTCTTCAGCTGCTCCACGACGTTTTTGAGCTGGTCCACATGGCCGCCGTCCGGGGTCGGAAAGCTGCGCCACTGATGGCCGTAAACCGGACCCAGGTCGCCGTTCTCGTCGGCCCACTCGTCCCAGATGGAGACGCCGTGATCCTTGAGATACTTGATGTTGGTGTCGCCGGCGATAAACCAGAGAAGTTCGTAGATGATGGATTTCAGGTGGACCTTCTTGGTGGTCAGCAGTGGGAATCCGTCGGCCAGGTTGAACCGCATCTGGTAGCCGAAGACGCTCTGGGTTCCCGTCCCGGTCCGGTCCTCCTTGAAGACACCGTTCGTCCGGATATGCCGCAGCAGCTCGAGGTATTGTTTCATAGGTGATGGTTTACAATCACAAAGATAGTCATTTTTGGCTTTCTCCTCGCGGCGAATCAAAGGATCAGAACGACGGGAAGGTGGTCGCTGAGGCCGCCCTTGTAGTGGGGACCGGACCAGGTGCGGAGGGGTTTGTCGCCGGTGTAGCCCTTGTCGGGCTCCAACAGGAACGGCGGCCGGAAGATTTCCATGCGGGGTCCCGGCCCGGCGGCATCTCCCCGAACGAAGAACTGGTCGATCAGTTCCCAGGTGCCGCGATACTTGATGGAACCCTCCCCGGCGGCCGCCAGGGGTGCGGCAAGATTCACCAGCCCGGGGATCGGCAGATCGATCTCCGCCGGGGTGGCATTGAAATCTCCGCAGAGGATGAGGGGCTCCCGCCCTGCGGGGCGGGCGGCGGCGTCGATGGAATCGACGCAGGCGCGGAGCGCCTCCGCCGCGGCGTCCCGCCGCGAGCGGCCCGCCGCCCCGCCCAGCTTCGACGGCCAGTGGTTCACGAACACGTGGACGGTGTCCCGCCACAGCACCCCTTTTACATATAGTATGTCCCGCGTGGGCGGGTCCGTGTCAACCGGGACGGCCTCCACGCGCAGCACCTGGAAGGCGTCGCGCCGGAAGAGCAGCGCCACGTCGATTCCCCGCCCGTCCGGCGAATCGCGGTGGATCCAGCCGTAGTCGTAGGCGGCCAGCGGGGTCTTTTCCGCCAGGCGCCGGACCACGGTGGCGTTCTCTACCTCGCACAGCCCGATCAGCACCGGCTCCTCCCCATAAGTATCCGCCGCCACCAGGATGGTTTTGGCCACCCCTATCAGCTTGCGGTCCATCCTTTTCCATGTCCAGTGGCGGGCCCCGCCTGGCGTAAACTCCTCGTCGCGCGTCAGCGGATCGTCATAGGGATCGAACGCGTTCTCCAGGTTCCAGAACAACAAAACGGAGCGCACCAGAAGGGCCGCCCCGAGCATCAGAAAATTCATTCGGCACATCGCTACCTCCTCATTGTATGTCTGAAGCAAAGATATGGATTCTCCGCCGACGTTCCAAACGAAAAATGGCCGTGGCGGACAACTTCTTGACAGTCACTCCAATGGCGAAAATCGGTCACCGTTATTTGCTGACCGATTTTTATGTTTTTGTTGATTATCAGCGCATTATCCGCCACGGGCGGGATAGTCTTTTGCGCGCTCGTGAGTTTTTCTATACTTTTGTGGAGAGAAAACCGACAGTCCCATGGTCTCCAAACAAGAACAATACGAAACCCTGCTGGCCCAAGCCAAGGCTTTGCTCGAGGGCGAGAGCGACCCGGT
>JAEEGN010000235.1 GCA_016280345.1 Selenomonadaceae bacterium
CGCCGACCGCCTATGCCCCGAGGCAGGGTTGGCCGAAGGCGAACAACGTCTCGTTGATGGTGAAGATGTCGTATTCCTCCCGTTCGATGAAGTATTCGACGATAATATCCGCTTTGTTGCTATGGGAGAGCGCGTAACCCGCGCGCCCGATGAAGTCTTTCGTTTCGTCAAGGTTCAGCTCCAGCGCGACGGCGAAGGCCAGAGCTGTTTTCTTGCCCGGCTGGTAGTTGGGATTTTTGCGGATTTTCGCGAAATGTTTGCGATCGACGTTGGCGCGTTTGTAGATTTCCGGGTCAGTCTTTCCTTTCAGGGAAATGAGCCGCAAAAGCGCTTCGGAAAAGGTGTCGTCCACCTCGTCGAGCAAATCGGGCAGCGAGCGCGCGTTTTTCTTCGACGCGGCTGTTTTTGCGGCGCCTCCGCGTGCAGCCGTCATTTTCGCCGCGGAACCCTTTCCCGCCCTTTGGCGCGGCTCCATAATGAATGAAACCGCGACTTCCTCCACAACCTCATCGCCCAGGCAGGGAAGCCTTAATGCTTCCCGGCGCCTCGTTTGCTCTTCGAGGCTGCTTTCCTCATCGTGGAATTCTTCGAGATAATTCCTGTCCAGATAATCCTGCACGTTTTCGAAAAGCGCGCGGGAAATCCTGAACGCGTTGCGGTCGAACACCACGAGAAAAACGTGGATCTCATGCTCCGCGAGAAACGCCCGGATCGCCTGTGTCGCCGCAGCGATGGCGATCTCCGCCGGACAGCCGAAGACGCCCGCCGAGATCAGGGGGAACGCAATGGAGGCGCAATGTTTTTCAACGGCAAGGCGCAAAGCGTTTTCATAGCACCGGGCGAGAAGTTCCCTTTCCCCGTGATTCCCATCATTCCAAACCGGGCCGACGGTATGTACGACGTATTTCGCCGGCAGCCGGAACGCGGGCGTGATGAACGCGTCACCGGCGGCGATGTCGCCGATTTTCCGGCGCGCGTCCAAAAGCTCCGGCCCCGCGGCCTGATGAATGGCGGCATCCGCGCCCCCGCCCACGTCCGCGCCCGGATGCGCCGAATTGACGATGACGTCCACCTTCATTTTCGTGATGTCGTTCCGTATGATTTCCAATGGCATGAAATATACCTCCCGTTGAAAACGATTGCCGCCGCCGCGCGTCTCCGACCATCTGAACCGCCGGGCGCCACCGCGGCAGCGAACAACCTCCCGGCAATTCCTTTCCCCGTAACAATTCGCCGCCGCCCGCCTCATTCCTTCCTGCCGGGGTAAATTCATCCCCTTTGAGAAGCGACCAGCATCCCGTGAACGAAAGATTCAATAGATCTTTTGATAATTTTTATTTTAAGAGTTACGTTTTTATCGTAAAATTGCGATATAATTTTATATAAGGATTCTAAACAAAGGACACTTTTTACGTCAACTATATCAGAAAAGGGGGTGGCGAAGCATGGCGATGAAAGTCAAGACCAACACATCCGCGACGAATACGCTGAACCGGTTGAACAAGAACGCCCGCGCGCTCGGAAAGAGCTTGCAGAAACTCTCCTCGGGCATGGAAATCAACAGCGCCGGCGACGACGCCTCCGGGTACTCGATCTCGGAACGGATGCGGGTACGCCTCCAATCACTGGAGCAAGACGAGAACAACGTCCAGAACGGCGCCTCGCTCCTGCGGGTGGCTGAGGGAGCAATCCAGCAGCAACTTGAAATCATGAAGCAGATCAAAAAAAAGGTCATCGATGCCGACAACGACACGAATACCGACCTGGACCGCGCCACCATCCAGAAGGAAATCAACCAGAGCTATGACGAGATTGAGAACATCGCCTTCGAGACGACTTACAACGGCAAACGTCTGCTGGTTGGTGATACCGTAGCCGCCACCGTGGAAAGCTGGCGCGTCACCAATACAGCCGTCCTGGCCCCGGACAGCGATGATCTGAACGCTATTCCCGAAAACTATTCAAGCGATCCCTATGTGTCATCGGATGGGACAAAATATGACAAATTCACAGAATGGAGCACGTCCCCGACAACGCTGGACGCACTGGGTCTGGCCGCCACGAACACGTTCAGCGGCGGCGCGACCGTATCCACGCCCCGGGTCATCACGCTGGACCTATCAGCCTGCAACGCATCCACGCTCAACAACAACGATGTCGGCATCGGGTTTTACGTTGATCAGGGGTACGCTTCTTCCAACTCTTCTACGAGGAAGTATTTTGTCCTGACGAAGGATTCGAGCGCGACCTATAACATCGTTACCGGAGCGAATTCAACCACGCAGGCAACCAAGATTGTCGTCAATTCCTCCATGTCGAAATCGCAGATTGCCCAGGCGATGGCAACAGCCATAAACGGACAAACCAACGCCTCACTGATGAAAGCGACGGTTGACGGCGAAAAAGTCGTGATTACGACGCAAAGCGGTTATACGGACGTGGGCTATGCGAACAACTGCACAGCCTATGGATTCAAAAGCGAGGAAAACCCGGCGGCCGAACTTTACACATACGATTCTCATACGACAGGAAGTACCGGTATTTCCTGGGGTTATTTGAGCGGGGGAAACTTCGCGGTCGTCAAGACACCGGACAACCCCGACGCAGTCGAGCAGCCAGCCCGTCCTGACACGCTTACGCGCAACGTTGCCGGCGTAACCTCGGGCACAGGCATCCGGCTCTATGGACCGGGCGGTTCGGGGGTAAAGCTGACGTTCGTGGACGGCGCCTCCGGCTACAGCAACGGAACCATCGGCAAGAGCTTCAACGGTACCGCGACCATTGCCGGGCTTTCGGTGACGATGGACGGCAGCGGCAACATCACGTTCTCGACGCCGCATACCAGCAGTTCCTCATACCGCGCGGTGGATGGTCTGGAAACAACCAGTACCAAACGCGTTACGGGAACCGTCGCGGTGAAAGCAATGAAATCGCTGACAGACCTTGGCGCCACAAGGACCATCACCGCGGCGACGAATTCCTCCGAGACCACAGCCTCCTGCGAGTTGGACCTGACCGCCTACACCGGCAAGCATGACGAATCCGACATGGAAGATTTCATCAGCGCCATGAAGGGCAAACTCATGACCTGGAGCTACCGGACAAATAAACAATACAACTATTCCTCTTACCGGAATAGTCAGACCTTTGGCTTCATCGACACGGGCGGCACTGCAAACATCTCGCCCGCGACGAACCAGTCCCGCTCCAGGGACGCCCTGCTCCCCGTAGCCGGAGCGACGGCGTTCGATCTCAACGAACTGCGCGGCCTGGTCTCTGCCAGCCAGTCGGTTGCGGATGTGGTCTCTGACTGGTTGAAGAGCAAATTGGGCAACAACCGCGTCAAGACGCATAACGACGACAGTTCCATCGACGAAGGCAAGCTCAAGTTCCAGGCCAACCTGACAGGAAAAGCGGGAAACGACGACAGGATCACGATTGCTGACGGGACACTGCGCTCTTACGACCTGGATTTTGCTTCCTCCCTGGAGGGGAAATCAATCCCCGAAGACCTCAACGGCCGGGGCTTTCGCGTATATTGCGCAACACATCACGGACAGTGGTTCAACTTCGAATTAATCAACGGCATGGAAAGCCTTGAAAGCAAGCCGAAGAGCGGCACCGAAACGCTGGATATCAAGACGCTCCTGATTGACGTCTCGGCGGTCAGGGACGCGAACGACCTGGTGGCGGCCATCTACGACCAGGCAATGCCTACCCTGACCAGCGGCGATTCCTATTGGGATCACTATTTCCGGCTGGCAGCGGATACCGAGAACGGGACGCTGACGATTTACGACCGGCGCACCCGGAACGTCAATACCGGGGAATTCGAGTACCAGATTCACGGCGCGAAAGTCGCCGACGGCGTCCTTGACAACGTCGTGAAATCGAAACGCAAGATTTACGTCAAGGACCTCGTGATTCAGCATACGGATCGTGCCAATCAGAATATCCACGTCCGTATCCCCCAGACGACGATGGACCACATTTTCGGCTTCCTGCCCGAGAATAAGAACATCAAGGAATTTAACGTCTTTACTGCCCAAAGCCGGGAGGAGCTCCTGGGCAATCAGGCGGGAAAGACCCGTAGCGGCAATGTCATCGCCGAGGACGAGAAGGGCTATCTGGACAAGGCCATCGACTATCTGACGGACGCGAACACTCTAATTGGCGCCCAGATTAGCCGCCTGCGGACAGCAGAGACCAATATTGTCACTTCACAAGAAAACACGACGGCCAGCGAATCCACCATCCGGGACGCTGACATGGCGAAGGAGATGGCGACGTACACGAAGAACAACGTGCTCCTGCAGGCCTCCCAGTCCATGCTGTCCCAGGCGAACCAGAACAGCTCGCAGGTGTTGAGCCTCTTGCAATGAGTCCTCCCTGTAGAAAAACCGCCCGGAGCGATTGCTCCGGGCGGTTTTTCTGTGGCAATTCCGGTTTTGGCGAGCTGTCTTATTTGACGTCGAGGTCCGCCGTGACCTGGTAGTAGTCACAGGGATGGGCGTCGTAGCCGGTGACGCCGGCCTTCGAGACCAGGCTCATTTGGAGGAAGGAACAGAAGACGTAGGCGTTGTCATCGAGAATGGTCTGCTGCATATCGACGGCGAGCTTCGCCCGCCTTGCCGGGTCGAATTCGGAGGCCATCTCCTTCGCCTGGGCTTCGAGACGGTCGCTGTGGTAGTGGCCGTTGTTGACGGGCGAAGCGTCAAGGCAGCAGGAGGTGAAGAAATACTCGGGGTCGCCGGTGGGAGCCGTCACCATCGCGCTGGCATAAACGTCCCAGGTGGCCGGGTCCTTGCGGAGCTTGTTATGGTCGGCGGTGCAGTTGATCTCAGCGTTGATGCCAATGGCCTTGAGGGCCGCCTGGGCGGACTCGGCCAGCAGCGGCAGTTCCTGACGGCTGGGGTAGGTCAGCCAGCGGATTGTGAGCTTCCGGCCGTCCTTCTCGCGGGTGCCATCGCCGTCCGTATCGATCCAGCCGGCGGATTCCAGCACTTTCTTCGCGCCCTCGGGATTGTAAGTCTCCGTCTTCACCTTGTCACCGCCGAAGGCAAAGCCGGCGGGAAATACACCGTTGCCCGGATAGCCGTTGCCGCGGAGCAGCGTCTTCACGAACCCCTCCTTGTCGATGCCCATGGCAATTGCCTTGCGGACGGCGGGATCGGAAGCGAGGGGGCTTTCGTAGTTCATCCAGAGGAAAAAAGCCCGGGTGGTCGCGACTTTCGAGAAGCGGAACTGGTCGTTCTGGAACCGCGGATAGCTTTCATAGGCCAAACCGTAAGCGGCGTCAATCTCGCCGGACTGGAGCGCCGCCGCCAGAGTGTCGCCATTGGCGATATTGCGGATGGTGAGGGTGTCAAGGCGCGGCTTGCCGCCCCAGTAATTCTCGTTCTTCTTCAGCGTGATATGGTCGCCGGACTTGCAATCGACGGCGATATAGGGGCCGGTTCCGGCGACGATGCCGTCCTTCACCCCCGCCTTCACGTCAACGATGCAGCCATAGGGATCGCCGAGGGAATGGAGAAGCGCCGGCCGCGGGATTTTCGTCCGGATGGTCAGCGTCTGCCCCGCCGCCTCGACGGCGTCAATCTGAAGGTCGCTGCCGGCACGATCGTGCTTCTTGACGAGGGCCTCCAGGCATTCCTTCACGGCGGCGGCATCCAGGGCCCGGCCGCTGTGGAATTTAACGCCGTCCCGCAGGGTGAGCTGCCAGGTCAGGGGATCGACGTTCTCCCAGGATTTCGCCAGCCACGGCTGGACTTCCATCTTGTCCGAATAGCGAACCAGCGTCTCGCCGACGCCGTAGCGGATGCAGGGCCAGCCTGAGTAGCTGTTGTGCGGATCGATGTCGGGTTCGCCGTTCTCCGGGTTGAAGGTGGTGTCGCCAACGGTCATTTTCTTCCCGACGGACGGCGCGGAGCCGGTGCTTTTCTCTCCGGCGCCGCTGCCGCCGCAACCGGCGAGAAGCCCCGCCGCCAGGCAAAGTATCAGGAGGAACGCGAAGATTCTTTTCATTTTCATACCCCTTTCCTTTTCACCATGGCACCTTTTATCCGATGCTAACGAGCGCTAAGACTCCCGTCCTCTAAGGCGGGAGATAAACGCTCGTAAAGCCTGGGTAAATTCGGCTAAATTCAGTGGGAGTTAAAACTCCCACTGAACAAGTCTCATTTTATTGCCGCCACGCCCTCGCGGGCTTCCAGACGCCCGCGAAGGTGTGGCGGCGCCAAACGGCTATTTATGCGCCGCGATGGCAAAGACCGCCGCCGGGTTGTAAAATTCGTCCTGTTCGGCGTAGATCCGTCCGCCGACGCCCGCATCGATGCTGATGCGCCCGAAGCCCGCGTCCAGCAGCAGGCGGACGTCCCATTCCGGCCGCTTCTGCTGATAGGCGCAGAGTTCCAGGGTAATCTCGTCCCCCTCCTTCAGCAGCGCGGCGGGAATCCGCTTATGCGCGTGGTCCGGCAGCAGCGACAGGTCCTCGGCACTCGAGAAGTCATGGCAGTAATCGGCGTCGAAATTGACGAGAACGCCGCCCGGCGCCAGCAGCTTGTACCATGCCTGGTAAGCCTCGTCGAGATGCGGCAACGTCCAGGTGAGGTTGCGCGTCACGATGGCGTCGAAGCTCTCCTCCGGAAAGGCCGGCGCTTCCGCGTCCATGACCAGGAACCGGGCCGCGACCTTGAGAGTCTTGGCGGAGGTTTCCGCGTAGCGGATCATCTTTTCCGAGAAATCGATGCCCGTGACCTCATGGCCGGCGGCCGCCAGCAGGCAGGCCAGGAATCCCGCCCCGGTGCCGGCGTCGAGGATCCGCAGCGGGTTTCCCGACGGCAGATAATGCCCGAGTTCGCGCCGCCAGCGACCGAGCTTGGCGCTTTTCCACTCCCGGAGCCGCTGCCGGGTAAAGGACGGGGCCCGTCGCGTCCAGTAGTTTCTGACGTGTTCCTTGAGCTGTTCCATGCGGTTTCCCCCTCGTCACAATACGCTGTCGATCAGCATTTTCGTATATTCCTCCCGCGGCGACCGGATGACCTCGTCCGGCGTCCCGCGCTCCACGATCCGGCCCCGGTGCATGACGAGCACCCGATCGCAGAAATCCTGGACCAGCGCGATGTCGTGGCAGATGAACAGACAGGCCATCGCCAGTTCGCGCCGCAGGCGGGCGAGAAGGCCGATGACGTCGCGCTGGATGGTAACGTCCAGCGCCGAGGTCGCCTCGTCGCAGACCAAAAGCGCCGGTCGGATGGCGATGGCGCGGGCGATGGCCGCCCGCTGACACTCGCCGCCGCTCGCCTGATGCGGATAGCGGTCAGCGAATTCCGCCGGCAGGCCGCAGACCGCGAGGAGACGCGCCACCTCCTCCCGGACGGCCGCGGCGGACATCCCGGCGTTCTCCAGACTCTCGCCGACGCCGTCTCCCAGGGTGCGTCGCGGGTCGAAGGACTCCACCGGCGTCTGGAACACCATCTGGACCTTTTGATACAGCCGCCGTCGTCCCGCGCCCCGGAGGCGCGTGATTTCCTCCCCGTCCAGGAAAATCTGCCCCGCCGTCGGCTCGAGAAGCCGGGTGATCATGTGGGCGACCGTGCTCTTGCCGCTGCCGGACTCGCCGATGATGCCGAGGCATTCGCCCGGGCGCACCTCGAAGGTGGCGTCATTGACAGCGGTGACGTCCGGCTGCCCCCGCCGCGAAAAGATCTTTGTGAGGTTCCTTACGGAAAGGATTGGCCCGTCCATGCTTTCCCCCTTCACCGCTTCAGCTTCGGCACCGCCGCCATGAGGGCTTTCGTGTACGCCTGCCGCGGCTGTTCCAGCACCGTTCGTGTTTCGCCTGCCTCCACGATTTCCCCGCCCTTCATCACGATCACCCGGTCCGCCATTTTCCGCAGGACGCCGATGTTGTGCGTCACGATGACGATGGCCGTGCCGTAGAGTTCACGGACCAGGAGCATTTCTTCCACCACCTGCTTCTGCACGGACACGTCGAGGGCGCTCGTTGGCTCGTCCGCCAGCAGGACGGCCGGCTCGGACAGCATGGCGGCGGCGATGCCCGCCCGCTGCTGCATCCCGCCGGACAGCTCGAAGGGGTAGCTTCCGAGAATCCGCTCCGCGTCGGGAAAGCGGAGCTTCCGCAGAACTTCCACTGCCCGCCGGAAGAACGCGTCCCGGGACGAGCCGCCGTGCTCGGCATAGGCCTCGAAAAGCTGGCTGCCCAGCGTGCGGACCGGGCAGAAAGAGCCGCCGGCGTTCTGGAAGATCATGGCGATCTCCGCCCCGTTGATGGTCCGGCGCTCTTCCCGGGAAAGGGCCAGCAGGCTTTTCCCTTTGTACCGGATATCCCCGCGGGTGACTAGGCCGGCCGGCCCCAGGAGCCCCATGGCGGCTTTGATCAGCGTGCTTTTTCCGCTGCCGGACTCACCGGCGATGCCGAGAATCTCCCCTGACCGCAGGGAAAAGCGCGCGTCGTGCACGGCGCAAACGCCGTTATAGCAGATATCGGTGCCGTCATAGCACAGGATCTCTTCCATACGGCTCACCGCTCCCTCATTTTCGGGTCCAACGCATCGCGGACAGCGTCCCCCAACAGATTGAACACCATGACGGAAACGAAGATCGCGAGCCCCGGGGCATAAACGCTCCACGGAACCGTCGTCATCAGTCCCCTGCTCTCGCTCATCATGCTGCCCCATTCGGCCGCGGGCGGTTTCGCGCCCAGGCCGAGAAAAGAAAGCCCGGCCAGCTCCATCATCATCGTCCCGATATCGAGCATCGCCGTCACGAGGATGGGCCCGGCGATATTCGGCAGCAGGTGCTTCCGGATGATCTTTCCCTCGGGACTGCCCGAGAGCCGGGCGGCTTTCATGAAAGCGCTTTCCCGGACAGCGAGGGTCTGGCTGCGGGCAATCCGCGCGTACTTCGGCCAGGAGATGGCGGCCAGCGCGAGGATCGCGTTATGCAGGCCGCCGCCCAGAACGCCCGCCACAGCCAGCGCGAACACGAGGCCGGGAAAGGCGAGGAACATATCCGAGAGGCGCATCAGCACCGCGTCCAGCCGCCCGCCCGTCCAGCCGGCGAAGACGCCGACGACCGTTCCCAGAGCGGCGATGAGAGTGACCAGAAGAATGGTCCCGAAGATACTGGCCCGGCTCCCGGCGATGACCCGCGAGAGCAGGTCGCGCCCGTAGCGGTCCGTGCCGAAGAAATGCTCCGGCGACGGCGGCTGCAGCGCGGCGCTTAAATTCTGCGCGTAGGGATCGAAGGGGCAGAGCGATTCGGAAAAGGCGGCCCCCAGGACCAGGAGAACAGCCAGCGCGCCAAAGGCCCAGAGGCGTGCCCGGCCTCCGTCCGCGCGGTTTTCCTGCCGGCAGGCCGCCGGCGCTGCCGTCGTCATTCCGGCTCCACCCCCAGTCGTATCCTCGGATCAAGCACGAGATAGAGCAGGTCCGTGACGAGATTCACCGCGGCATAGATGACCGCCATCCAGACGACGTAGGCCTGGATCACCGGATAGTCGCGCATTGTGATGGCATCCACCGCGAGCTTGCCGACGCCGTCCCAGAGGAAGATACTCTCGATGATGGCCGTGCCGCCGAGGAGCGAACCGATGGAGAGTGCCAGTAGCGTCACGAGGGTGAGCATCGAGGAGCGCAGCACGCTTCCCGTGAGGATCACGCGTTCCCGTACGCCACGGGCCAGCGCGCCGGTCACGTAGTCCTTCGTCAGTTCGTCCAGAATGGCCGCCCGCACCTGCCGCAGGTATTTGGCGGACATGGCGATGGCCAGCGTCAGCGCCGGCATCACGGCCCCCCCGATCGTCACCCCCCGGGCGATGACCGGGAACCAGCCGAGCCGCAGGGCGAAGAGATTCATCAGGAGAAGCGCCACGAAGAAATTCGGCAGTGAGTTGCCGATGAAGCTCACAAAACGGACGGCATAGTCCACCGCCGCATAGAGCCGCCGCCAGCGGGGGCGGCGGTCCGTCCGCGAGCGGCTGACCGCTACCGCCGATACGAGGCCCAGCGGCAGGGAGACAACGACGGTAAGCGCGATGCTCAGAAGCGTCAACAGGAGCGTTGCCGGGAGCTTCGACAGGAACGTATCAAAAACGTCACGTCCCGATACGTGGCTCACGCCCATATCGCCAGTCAGCAACCCGGCCAGCCACGAGAAATACTGCGTCAAAAACGGCTTGTCCAGCCCCAGGTTCGCCCGGGCGGCGTCGATGACCTCCTGGGAAACGGCGGCCCCGGCGTTCGAGTACATCTCCGTCACCGCGTCGCTGCCCGCGAGACGCATCATCAGGAACGACAGGAACGTTATCCCGAAAAGCACCGGCAACACCGCCAGGAGCCGCCGCCCGATATAGCCCTTCACGTTCCATCCCCGCCTTTTCCCGATATTCGCTTCGCTACGATTTTACCCGCTTCCGCCCGGACGGTACAAGCTCCTATGGGGGATACGCTTCCGGAAGCAGCCTTCACCGGGGGCTTTGACGCGGCGCCAAAGCAGGGGCGAATCTTTCCGGGTTTTTTCATGTTGTTGGGGTATAAGAAAATCGGAGAGGCCCTATAAGGAAACGGATTTTCACGAAGGGAGGCGGACCGCGTGGCGGTTTTCTACGCGATACTGATGGTGTTTTCTCTGGCCAGCGGCGCCGCCTGGTGGCAGGCGTCGGCCCCGGCCTGGTCCGTCGTTTCCGGTCTCATGGCGACGGCTTCGGGCGTCGCCCTCTGGCAGGAATACCAAAAGCGGCAGTCGGAGGAGGAGGACGGCCTGCATCTCTCGCCACCCCCCGATCTGCCGGAGGAACTCCTGCCGGACCGCTTCGACAAGGCGGTGGAAGACTACAACATCATCCACCGGGCGTTGCCGAAACTGACCGACGGGGATATTCGTCAGGCCTTCCGGGAAATGCAGCAGACCGGGCAGGGCATCCTGCGTCACCTGGAGAAGCACCCGGAGAAGCTGCCCCGGGCCCGCCGCTTCATCGACTATTATCAGGAGCAGGCGAAAGCGTTCCTGCTCCGCTATCAGGAGATGGAGGCGGCGGGCCTGGATACCGCCGCTTTCCGCGAAGCGGTGGAAAAACTCCGGCCGGGGCTTCGGGATCTGGTTGCCGCTTACCGGGACCAGTTGGCCCGCCTGTTCGACGACGATATCAGCGCCCTGGACGCCGACCTCAAAGTCATGCGGCAGATGATGGACGCCGACGGCATTCCGGCTGACGCTTCGCCGTTGGAAACCGGCGGCGGTGATTCGCCGAAGGCCGGCTGTACCGAAGCGTTCCAGCCCCACGCCCGGCCGAAGGAGGCGGCCGGCACCCCGCCGCCCTCGGAAACGGCCGACGGCCCGCGCCCCGAAAGGGCGTCCGCCTGGTCGCGCCGGATCGCCTACGAGGAGGAACGGCGCCTTGTCCGGCGGCAGAAGGTCATCGCCGGGGCGCTGGGCATCTTCCTCGGCGCTTTTGGCGCTCACAAATTCTACTTCGGCAAGACAAAATGGGGGGTCCTGTACGCCATGTTCTGCTGGACGGGGCTATCCGGCTTCGTCGGCTTCGTCGAAGGACTGCGGTACCTGTTCATGCCGCTGGACGATTTTTACGAAAACTACTACAAAGACGGCGTGAATTAATGTATAATGAAAGGTATTCCTGCCGTCGCTTTCCGGGCGCGTTCGCTGACCCGGCCGCCGGCTACCCACAGGAGGAGCTTTTATGCCGAAGTTTTTCATACGACGGCCGATTTTCGCCATCGTCATCTCCATCATACTCGTCATCATCGGCGTCCTGGCCGGCGTGAACCTGCCGGTGGCCCAGTACCCGCACATCGCGCCGCCCACGGTCAACGTCAACACCAGCTACGTCGGCGCCAACGCCAGCATCGTCAACGAGACGGTGGCTCAGGTCATCGAGCAGCAGGTGAACGGCACCGAGGGCATGGACTATATGTCGTCGAACGCCGACGACACCGGCCGCTATAGCCTGTCGGTGGTTTTCGGTCTCGATTCCGATGCCGATATGGATACCGTCAAGGTGCAGAACAACGTGGCCATCGCCAGCACGACCCTGCCGGAAAGCGTCCGGGCCTATGGCGTGACGACGAAGAAAGCGTCACCGGACATGGCGCTGGTAGGCGGCCTTTACTCCCCCGGGGGAACCTACAGCCGGCAATTCCTGAAGAACTACGCCGATATCTACATCATCGACAAGATCAAGCGCGTGCCCGGCGTCGGTGACGTCAACATCTTCGGCCCGGACTTCGCCATGCGCGTCTGGCTGAATCCCGACCGTCTGGCGGAGCTGAACCTGACCATCGCCGACGTGACGTCGGCCATCCGCAAGCAGAATCTCCAGGCCCCGGCGGGCACCATCGGCATGATGCCGGCCCCGGAAAACCAGGAGAAGCAGTACACCGGCCGCGTAGAAGGCCGGCTCGCGCTGCCGGAGGAATTCGAGAACATCATCGTGCGCTCCGAATCCTACGGTTCCTTCGTGCGCCTCAAGGACATCGCCCGCATCGAGACCGGCGAGCGGCGCAGCATCATCGAGAGCATGAGCAACGGCAACGTCGGCATCGGCTTCGGCATCCAGCTCACCAGCGACGCCAACGCCATGGACACGGTGCGCGGCGTGCAGGAAGTCATCCTCGAAGCCGAGAAGGACTTCCCGCCCGACCTCCGCTACATGGAAATCGTGGACAGCACCACCTATATCCGCGCCTCCATCAGGGAAGTGGCGGAGACCTTCATCGAGGCCCTGATCCTCGTCACCATCATCCTCTACCTGTTCCTCCAGAACTGGCGGGCCACGCTGATCCCGGCGCTGGCGGTGCCGGTGTCGCTGATCGCCACCTTCGGCGCCTTCATCATCCTCAACTTCTCCATCAATACCCTGACGCTGTTCGCCATGGTGCTGGCCATCGGCCTCGTCGTCGATGACGCCATCGTCGTCATCGAGAACGTGGAACGCAACATGGTGGAACGCGGCCTTTCCTCCCGGGAATCCACCGAAATCGCCATGGACGAGGTGGAAGGGCCGATCATCGCCACCACCTTTGTGCTGGCGGCAGTCTTCGTCCCTGTAGCTTTCCTCGGCGGCATGATGGGCGTTCTCTACAAGCAGTTCGCGCTGACCATCACCATCTCCGTCGCTTTCTCGGCCTTCGTGGCCCTGACGCTCACGCCGGCCCTCTGCGCTTTGCTGCTGAAGCCCCACGACCCCGACGAGGAAAAGACCTTCGGCGGACGCTTCTTCGCCTGGTTCAACGACTGGTTCGACCGCACCACGAAGCGCTACGTCGGCAGCGTCTCCTGGCTCATTTCGGCTTCGAAACTGGCGGTGCTGGCCCTGATCGTCATCACCGTCTTCACGGGAATGCTCTACAAGTTCGTCCCCTCCACCTTCATCCCGGTAGAGGATCAGGGCTACTATATCGCGTCGCTGCGTCTGCCCGAAGGCTCGTCGCTGAACCGCACCAAGGCAGCCATGGACCGGCTGGCCGAGAAGATCAAAGAGGAACAGGGCGTCGAAAACGTCATGGCCATCACCGGCTTCGACATCCTCTCCGGCGCTGCCAAATCCAGCACCGGCACCATCTTCGTCGGCCTCAGGGACTGGACGCAGCGGGAAACGCCGGACCTCTCCATCAGCGCCGAGATCGGCAACGCCTTCCGTCACGGCGTCATGGCCACGCCGGAAGCCTCGGTCATCGCCTTCAACCCGCCGTCGCTCCCCGGTCTCGGCAACGTGGGCGGCTTCAACCTGCAGTTGCAGGACATGTCGGGCCATACCGACACCGAGCTGGACGAAATCACGAAGAAGATCGTAATCGCGGCGAACCAGCGCCCCGAAGTTCAGGGCGTTTACTCCACTTACTCCATCAACTCCCCCGTCTATGACTTCGACGTGGACCGGGAGAAAATCATGAACCTCGGCATCGACCTCTCCGAGGTCTTCGCGGCCCTGCAGGTGAACTTCGGCGGCTACGAAGTCAACGATTTCAACCGCTTCGGCCGCACTTACAAGGTCGTGCTCCAGTCCGACACCCGCTTCCGCAGCGAAGCGGAGGCGGCGAAGTTCGTCTTCGTGAAAACCGATTCCGGCACGCTGGCCCCGCTGGATACGCTGCTCCTCCCGAAGGTCAATACCGGCGCCTCCATCATCTCCCGTTTCAACGCCGCCCGCAGCATCACCATTCAGGGCAGTGAATCTCCGGGCTACAGCTCCGGCCAGGCCATGGCGGCCATGGAGGAGGTCGTGCGGGAGAACGCCCCGAACGGTTTCAATATTGACTGGTCCGGCCAGAGCCGCGAAGAAAAGAAGGCCGGCTCCAAGACGCTGGAAGTCCTGGCACTGGCCCTCGTCTTCGCCTTCCTCTGCCTGGCTGCCCTCTACGAGAGCTGGAGCGTGCCCTTCGCGGTGCTGGCCACCGTGCCCACCGGCATCTTCGGCGCCCTGTTCTGCGAATACGTCTGCCGCCAGCAAAACAGCATCTACATGCAGATCGGCGTCATCATGATCATCGGCCTGGCGGCGAAAAACGCCATCCTCATCGTCGAGTTCGCCAAGGAACGCGTTGATCACGGCAAGGGCCCGGTGGACGCGGCCATCGAGGCTGCGGGGCTGCGGCTGCGGCCCATCATGATGACGGCCCTGACCTCCATCATCGGCTGCCTGCCGCTGGCCATCGCCACCGGTGCCGGTGCCGGCGCCCGCAACAACATGGGCATCGCCGTCGTCGGCGGCATGACCTTCGCCACCATCCTCGGCATCTTCCTGATTCCCGTCTTCTACGTCCTCATCGAGAAAGCCGCCGCCTGGGTCAGAGGCGACAAGCGGGCGGACGCGGGCAAGGACGGGGAAACGCCTGACACAGGATACCGCAATCCCCCGCGCGAATGAAAGGAGCGCCTGCCATGGCTGACATCAATCTCGACGACCTCCTGCAAAACAAGAAAAAGGAACCCACCGTTCCGGTCCCCGACCTCCCGCCCGAAGAGGAAATCGAGCGCGTCACGAAGAAAGTCGAGCAGCTCACTCCCGACGAGCGGAAAAAGGTCGAAGCCATCAAGGAAAGCCTCGACCTCACCGACTCCGGCGCGACCCTGCAGTTCGGCGCCGCCGCCCAGAAGGACATCGCCGAATTCGCCGACAGCGTCCTTTCCCGCGTCCGGGCGAAGGACAGCGGCGAGATTGGGGCGCTGCTCGGCAGTCTCGTCACGAAAATCAAAGGCTTCGAGCCAGAAGAGGACAAGAGCTTCCTGAAAAAGATTCCCCTGCTCGGCGACGCTCTGGGCAAGGCCGGCGACATGATGGCCCAGTACCAGACCCTCTCCGCCCAGATCGAGCGCATCGAGGCCAGCCTCGACAAATCCAGGGCTGACATAATGAAGGACATCGCCACCTTCGACGGCCTTTACGAGAAGAACCTCGACTACTTCAAGGCCCTGCAGCTCTACATCGTGGCCGGGGAGGAGAAGCTCGCCGAAATGCACGGGACAACGCTGCCGAAGCTCCGCCGCCAGGCCGCCGAGTCCTCCGACCCGATGGCGGCCCAGGTCGTCAGCGACTTCGAGGCCAGCGTGGGCCGCTTCGAGAAGAAGCTTCACGACCTCAGGCTCAGCAAAATGATTGCCATCCAGACCGCCCCCCAGATCCGCCTCATCCAGAACAGCGACAAGGACCTGGTGGACCGCGTCCAGAGCGCCATCTACAACACCATCCCCCTCTGGAAGAACCAGATCGTCATCGCCCTGGGCCTCTCCCGTCAGCAGAAGGTCATCGCCCAGCAACGGGCCGTCAGCGATACCACCAACGATCTCCTGAAGAAGAACGCCGCTCTGCTGAAGCAGAACGCCATCGAAGCGGCCCAGGAGAACGAGCGCGGCATCGTCGATATCGAGACGGTGAAGCAGGTCAACGCCGACCTTGTCGCCACCATCGAGGAAACCCTGCGCATCCAGGAAGCCGGCCGCGCCAGGCGCCAGACGGCGGAGAAAGAGTTGGCGGGCCTCGAGGACCAGCTGCGGAAAACCCTCCTCGCCGCCAGCCATCGCCGGGAGGCGGGCGTCAATGAAGCGTAAGGAATCCCGGACAAAAGAAAAAGGAACCGGAGCTTTCCCGCTGGCCGCTGACCGGCGGCGGGGAGACCCCGGTTCATGGGACGCGCCTCATCCGGGGGCGCGTCTTTTTTATGGGAATCGCTTTTCAGCGGCCGGCCGGTTGTAGTATAATGCCCCTAGGAGAACAGGGTATGTTCCGGAAAAGCACGGCGACGATGAAGGATGGTGCAGGCGATGAGGACGAAGCGGAGCGCAGCGGACGCACACGGTGGGGCCGTTGGGGCGGCCTTTTTTGCCGCGCTGTTCTTCCCGGCCGCCGCACAAGCCGCGGAAACGGGAGCGCCGGCGCACACGGGCAGCACCGGACTCATGTGGCTGGCGGGCATCTTCCTGCTGATCGCCATCGGGGAATTCCTTTTCAGTCGCCGGCGTCTGCGCCGGGTGAAGGACGAGCGCGCGTACCTGAACGATCTCATCAACAACATCCCGGACGGCATCGGCACTTTCGAGTTTGAAGGGACGACCCTGGTCCACGGGTATCTCAACGACAGCTACTACCGCATTTTAGGCGCGTCCCGCGAGGCGCGGGGCGCGATCGGTCCGGAAACGATGACCCGGCTGGTCCACCCGGACGATCTGTCCGGCGTCGTCGGGGAACTCCGACGCAGCCAGACAACGGATACGGATTTCAGCTACCATTTCCGGCTGCTGGCGACCAACGGCCATTACCGCTGGGTGGGAATGCGGGGCCATATCGTCCGCCGCGAGGGCGACAGCATGACCTATATCGTCACGATACGGGACGAGGACGAGCTGTTCCTCTCCCATATGGCCCTCTTCGAAAGCGAGACGATCCTGCGGGCGGCCGTGAACGAGACGGGACTGAAGCTCTGGATTTATGACCCGGAGCGGCGCACGGCATCCTGGCTGGCGGCCTCCGGCCCCAACGAAACCATGCTCGCCGTCCCCCAGATCACGGACTACCCGGAAAGCGTGATCGCCCAGGGATTCATTCATCCCGACGACGCCGAGGAGTATCTGCGTCTCCATACCCGGGCGGAAAACGGCGACTTCTCCTCCACCGCGGTCGTCCGCATCGCCTTCAAGGACGGCTGGCACTGGAAGAAGCTCCGCTTCACGGCGGTGGCCGACGCCCAGGGGAACTTCACCAAGATCCTCGGCACCTCGGTCAACATGGAAGACTACAAGCAGCTGGAGGACCGAATGCGCGTCCTGATGCTCCAGGCGAACGCGGCGGTGGCGGTGTACCATATCCCGGAGCGGCGCCTGGTCATCGAGTACGGCCCGATACGCCAGGTCATCGAGAACGCGCCGGAGAGCAGCATCCAGCAAAATCTCGTCCATCCCGAAGACGCGGAGAAGTACCGGGCTTTCTACCTGTCCTTCGCCGCGGGACAGGAGGAAGCGGAGACCGTTCTGCGCTTGCGGGGGACGACAGGCCATCCCTTCGACTGGATGAAGATGGCCGGCACGCTGGTCCGCGACCGGGAAGGGCGGCCGCTCCGGGCCATCACCACCGGCATCGACATCTCGGCCCAGCAATGGACGAGCCAGATGTACGAGAACGAGCTGAAATACCGGGAGATGCTGGAGGCCGAAGCCTTCTGGACCGTCACCGCCGACCTCACGGGCGATCAAATCCTGGACTACTGGCAGGAGGGGCAGCGCCAGACGAGAAGCACTTCCCTGGCTTTTTCCGAGGTAGTCCCCGGCATCCAGGCCCGGGTCGCCCGGGACGAGTACCGGGACCAGATCGCTGCCCTGCTGGACGTGAAGAACTTGCAGCAAGCCTGGCAGAACGACGTCCGTCACCTGACGGTCGACTATCCCCGCCGGACCCTGAAGGGCGCCGTGAAGTGGACCCGGCTCCAGGTCAACCTGCGCCGTCAGCCGGATACGAATCATCTGCTGGTTTTCCTCTACGGTCGGGACATCGACAAAGCGAAGCGGGACCGGCTGGCCCGGGAGCGTCTAATGGAAGACCGGGCCGACTTCATCGCCCGGCTGGACATCGGGAGCGGCCTGTTCCGTTTCCTGCGACGCACTTCCTATCTGGACGCGCTGGGCTTCCCGGCGGAGGAGGACGCCCCCTTCGACGAGCAGTTCGGAAAAATACTGAAGCAGGTCAACGATACTAAAGCCCACACGGAAATCCGTACGGCCCTGACCTCGGTAGCGGCTCTCCAGGAATACCTGGAGGACAACGGCGATCTGGAAGCCAGCGACTGGATCGTGGAGGACGGCAAGCGCCGGCGCAAGCGGCTCCGCGTCTTTTACCAGGACGAGAGCCGGGACACGATCCTCTTCCAGCAACGGGATATCACCGAAATCTACCAGGAGGAATCCATCCGGGCGGCGGCGCTGTCCGAGGCCCTCACCCAGGCGCAGGCGGCCAACGAAGCCAAGAGCAATTTCCTCTCGCGCATGAGCCACGAGATCCGCACCCCGATGAACGCCATCATCGGCCTCACGGCGCTGGCGCAGCAGCGTTTCTCCGAGCCGGACTATGTGGCGGAAAGCCTGGGGAAAATCGACACCGCGGCCCATTATCTGCTGGAAATCATCAACGACGTCCTCGACATCAGCCGCATCGAGAGCGGCAAGATGGAGCTTGATCTCCAGCCGGGGAACCTGCGGTCGATGCTGACGGAAATCGACGTCCTGATCGGGCAGCGAGCCAGGGACCAGGGCATCACCTTCGCGCCGCGAACCAGCGACGACCTGCCGGCGGCCTGCCTGTTCGATGCCTTGAAACTGAAGCAGGTCCTCGTGAACCTCCTGTCCAATGCCGTCAAGTTCACGCCCGCCGGCGGGCGGGTGGACTGCGCCGCCGATTTGATGGAGCTGGAAGGCGACCGGGCCACGATCCGCTTCACGGTCTCCGATACCGGCATCGGCATCGAGCCGGAGTTCCTGCCCCGGCTCTTCGATCCCTTCGAGCAGGAGAGCGCCGGCAACACAACGCGCTTCGGCGGCACCGGGCTGGGGCTGGCCATCAGCCGCAACCTCGTCGAGCTCATGGGCGGCACCATCGAGGTGACGAGCGAAAAAGGCAAGGGCTCGACCTTCACCGTCGTCCTGCCCTTCACGGTGGTGCCGGAGGCCGGCGCGACGGAGACGACGATGTCGGACGACGCGGTTGACTTCACCGGCCTTCGGGTGCTGTTGGCCGAGGACAACGAAATCAACCGGGAAATCGCCACCTTCATCCTGGAGGACAAAGGATGCGAAGTCGTGCCCGCGACTGACGGCCAGGCGGCGGTGGACTGCTTCCTGGCGCAACCGGCCGGGTACTTCGGCCTCATCTTCATGGATATCCGCATGCCTTTCCTGGACGGCTACGGCGCGACGCGGGCCATCCGCGCCTCGGATCACCCCGACGCGGCGACGGTTCCCATCGTTGCCATGACCGCCAACGCCTTCGAGGAGGACGCGAAAAAGGCCTACGACAGCGGCATGAACGGCTACCTCACGAAACCGGTGGAGCCCCACGGGATTTACCAGATGGTCCAGCGGTTCCGGCGCAAGGACGAGCCGTCGCCGACCTGATCGGACTGATCTTCAAACGACGAGCAAAAAGAAAACTCCCGTGAAACCGCCTCACGGGAGTTTTCTTTTTGCTATCCGGATTTACTCTCGAATTTCCTTGTCCTGCAACGCGTCGAAGCCTTCCTCGCCGGTGCGGATCTTGACCACGTTGTCCACCGTGGAGACGAAGATCTTGCCGTCGCCGTAGTGTCCCGTGTAAAGAGCGCGCTTGGCGGTCTCGATGATTTCCCGGGGCGGGATGGCCGATACCACGAGATCGACCTTGACCTTCGGAAGGAGCCGGGAGCCGACCTGGGCGCCGCGGTACATGGTATGGCCTTTCTGCAGGCCGTATCCGAGCACCTGCGTGACGGTCATGCCCGTGATGCCCAGCGGTTCCAGCGCCGCCTTCAGCGCGTCGAAGCGGTCCCGCGAGGTAACGATGGAAACCCGGGTCAGCGCGTGGCCGTCCGCCGGGGCTGCCGGCGCGACGACCGGCGGCGCGGCCTGCCCGGCAGGTGCCGGTGCGGCAACGCTGCCCGGCGTTTCCGGTACCGGCATGAAATCGGCGTAAGCCGAGACCAGCCCGTGCTCCTCGTAGTCGAGACCGGCGATTTCCTCCTTCGCCGTCACGCGCAGTCCCATGGTGCTTTTCAGCACGGCAAAGACAACGGTGATCATGACGGCGACAAAGGCCGCGACACTGGCGACGCCCAACACCTGAATCAGGAAAAAGTCCGTCTTGCCCGTGTAGAGGAGCCCGTCCTTCACCGCGAACAGGCCCGTCAGAATGGTTCCCAAAGCGCCGCAGACGCCGTGCACCGCCGCCGCGCCCACCGGGTCGTCGATCCGGAGCTTCTGGTCGATGAACTCCACCGCGTAAACCACCGTGACGCCCGCAATGACGCCGATAGCGAACGCCCCGGCGACGCTGACGAGGTCGCAGCCCGCGGTGATGGCCACGAGGCCCGCCAGAGAGCCGTTCAGCGTCATGGAGACGTCCGGCTTGCCGTAGCGTGCCCAGGTCAGCAGCATGGTCGTCGTGGTGGCCGCCGCCGTCGCCATGTTCGTGGTGACGAAGATCAGGCTCGCCGTCTCCAGCGTCTCATCGCCGGTCATGGAAACCGTCGAGCAGCCGTTGAAGCCGAACCACGCGAACCAGAGAATGAAAACGCCGAGCGCCGCCAGCGTCAGGCTGTGGCCGGGAATCGCGTTCAC
>JAEEGN010000236.1 GCA_016280345.1 Selenomonadaceae bacterium
GCTGGCCCCGACGCCGGCGGTAGGCGACAGCGTGGCCAACGTCCTGGAGGAAATGGGCCTCGAAAGCTGCGGCGCTCCCGGTACGACGGCGGCGCTGGCGCTGCTCAACGACGCCGTGAAGAAGGGCGGCCTCATGGCCTCCTCCCACGTCGGCGGCCTCTCCGGCGCCTTCATCCCGGTCAGCGAAGACCAGGGCATGATTGACGCCGTGAACCAGGGCAGCCTGTCGCTGGAAAAGCTCGAAGCCATGACCTGTGTCTGCTCCGTGGGCCTCGACATGATCGCCGTGGCCGGCGACACGCCGGCGGCCACCATCTCCGGCATCATCGCCGACGAAGCGGCCATCGGCATGATCAACAACAAGACAACCGCGGTCCGCATCATCCCGGTCCCCGGCAGGAAAGTGGGCGACACCGTGGAGTACGGTGGTCTGCTGGGCCACTGCCCCATCGTTCCCATCCGCAGCCAGTTCAGTTCCGAAGCTTTCATCGCCCGCGGCGGCCGCATCCCGGCCCCGGTGCGGAGCCTCACGAACTGATGAACCATTGAAATGCCATAAATCTTTTTTCTCCGAAGGAGAAAAAACACTTCCGCCAGCATTTCAACGAGGCGTGCGGTCGGAGGGAGATTTTAATTCCGACCTCCGATATACACCCCCGCCTTCAGAGGCGGGGGACATCTCAGCCTTGTTATACAGGTAAAGGGCTCCCGGCGGGGAGCCCTTCGTTTCCTGGAGGTGTGCTATGCGCGTGACAAAAAAAGTCCGGGACGAAATGGTGCGCGTCCTGTCCGAGGTCTATAAGGACGCCCGGCCGGCGCTGCAGTTCCGGAATCCCTTTGAACTGCTGATCGCCGTCATCCTCTCCGCCCAGTGCACCGACAAGCGCGTCAACGTCACCACCGCCCGTCTCTTCGCCCGGGCGGCGACGCCGGCGGCCATCGTGAAGCTGGGACTGCCGGCGCTGGAGGAGGAAATCCGCGACTGCGGCCTGTTCCGCAACAAGGCGAAGAACATCATGGCGACCTGCGAGACGCTGGCAGCGAACTACGGCGGTCAGGTCCCCGAGGACTACGACGAACTGCTGAAACTCCCCGGCGTCGGCCGCAAGACCGCCAACGTCGTCTCCAGCATCGCCTTCGGCCGGGCGGCTATCGCCGTCGATACCCACGTCTTCCGGGTGGCGAACCGGCTCCGGCTGGCGACGGGCGAGACGCCGCTGGAGGTCGAGCGGGGCCTCCAGAAAGCCATTCCCCGGGAACAATGGTCGGCGGCCCACCACTGGCTCATCTGGCACGGGCGCAAGGTCTGCAAGGCCCGCCGCCCCCTCTGCGGCGAGTGTCCTCTGGCCGCGCTCTGCCCCGGCCGGGAACCGGCATGAATACGAAGGGACGGGAAGGATAGAACATGGGATTGATTTACCGGAAACCGACTTTCCGCGACGTGGAAGCCATCTATACGCTGATCAACGACTACGCCAGCCAGGGCGTCATGCTGGCCCGCTCCCGCAACACCCTCTACGAGACGTTGCGGGACATGGTGGTGGCCGAGGACGAAGGGCGCGTCGTGGCCGTCGGCGGCCTTCATATCATCTGGGAGGCGCTGGCCGAGGTCCGCTCCATGGCCGTCGCGCCCGCCGTGATACGCCAGGGCATCGGCGCCGAAATCGTGCGCCGCCTGATTGCCGAAGGCAAAGCCCTGGGCGTCACCCGCGTCTTCACCCTGACCTACAAGCCCGGCTTCTTCCAATCCCTGGGCTTTCGCGTCATCACCAAGGAAGAGCTGCCGCCGAAGGTCTGGAAGGACTGCATCGACTGCCCGAAGTTCCCGAACTGCGACGAGGTGGCGCTGATCAGGGATCTGGGCTGACGCCCCCCGCGGGAAAAGGCCCCTGCCCCCACCTACCGCTGCGCTTTTCCCCAAACGCAGCGAAAAGCCCTCCGCTTGCCAAAAGGGAGGGCTTTTTTCGTTGGCTGTAAACGGTTTTCCGTTTTCCCTTCCGGTTTTCCCCGTCGCCGGCGCGGCGGGCGGGTTCAGACGTCCCGGACCCGTCGCGCCGGCGATACCGGTCTTTCCCCCCGCGCCGGACCGCCTGCGCCGGACGCAAACCGCCCGGCTGGGCCGATTCGCTCAAAGCGACGTACCGAAACGACGCGCCGCCGCAAAGCGTCGGAGCAGCGTTCGCATATCCTCCGGCGGCGGGGCGGTGACGGTCAGCGGCGCGCCGGTGGCGGGATGAACGAGCTCGACGCGCCAGGCGTGGAGGGCCTGGCGGGCGATGAGGGACGAGGGCGCGCCGTAGAGATCGTCGCCGAGGAGCGGGCGGCCGGCGTGGGCGAGATGGGCCCGAATCTGATGGGTGCGGCCGGTGAGGGGCGACAGTTCCAGCAGCGCGAGACCTTCCGCCCGGGCCAGCGTCCGATAGCGCGTCTGGGCCGGACGGCCGGCGGGCGTCACCACTTGCTCGATGAGGCTGCCCTCTTTCCGGGCGAGGGGGGCGTCGATCAGGCCCTCCGGCGGTTCCGGCGCCCCCTCGGTGATGCCCAGATAGCGGCGGTGGAACAGCGCCCCCCGGGGCGAGGTCAGCCGGGCCTGGACGTGGGGCTGCTTGGCGATGAGCACGAGGCCCGAGGTGTTGCGGTCGAGACGGTGCAGCGGATGAAAGATCAGCGGCTGTCCCGTGGCCGCGTAGTAATGCGTCACCGCGTTGGCCAGCGTCGGCTCGGGACGACGCCGGGAAACGGGGTGGACGAGCTGCTGCGGGGGCTTGTTGACGATGAGCAGCAGGTCGTCCTCGTAGCGGATATCCAACGCCATTTCCAGGGGCTCGACGGGCGACGCCTCGGGCATTTCGCAAATGATTTCATCGCCCGGCCCCACCGTCGTCAGCGCGGCGATGACCGTCCCGCCGTTCACCGTGACGCGCCCCTGGTGCTTGAGCCGGCACCAGAGATGGAGAGAGAATCCCTGCCGCTTCAGGAAGGAACGAAGCGGCAGGGATTCCTGTGTCTCCGGCACGCGAAAGCGGAGGTTCATTCCCCCGGCCCTCCCCGCAGGGCGGCGACGGCGTGGAAGACCAGATTCAGCACGATGGCGATGATCGTGGCCAGCGCCATGCCCTTCAGCGTCACCGCCCCGATCGTAACGCTGGCGGAGCTTACGCCGAGGCCCAGCACGATGGAAGTGAGGATCAGGTTCTTCGGCTGGTCGTAGTCCACCTTTCCCTCCACCAGGATGCGGATACCGGAAGCGGCGATTACGCCGAAGAGCAGCAGCGAAACGCCGCCCATCACCGGCGTCGGAATGCTCTGGATGGCGGCCGACAGCTTGCCGCAGCAGGAGAGCAGGATGGCGAAGACGGCCGCGCCGCCGATGACCCAGGTACTGAACACCCTGGTGATGGCAAGGACGCCGATGTTCTCGCCGTAGGTAGTATTCGGCGTCGAGCCGAAACAGCCGGAAAGCATGGTGGAAAGGCCGTTGCCGAGAAGCGAGCGGTCAAGGCCGGGATCCTTCGTGAGGTCGCTGCCCACGATGTTGCCGGTGACGATGAGATGGCCCACGTGCTCCACCACCACCACCAGCGACGCCGGCACGATGATGAGGATGGCGCTCAGATTGAACTCCGGCGTGTAGAAGGTGGGCAGCGCGAACCAGGGGGCCGCCGCGACCCCGCTCCAGTCCACGATTCCCGCCAGGGCGGAGATGACGTAGCCGCCCAGGACGCCGATGAGGATGGGAAGCACGGACAGGAATCCCCGGAAGGCCACCGAGAAAAAGATGGTGATGGCCAGCGTCAGGACGGAAACCAATATGACGACAGGATCCGGTTTCTCCGCCGTGAGCCCCGCCATACCGGCGGCGGTGGGCATGAGCTCCAGGCCGATGACGGCGACGATGGACCCCATGGCGGCCGTCGGAAAGAGGAAGTCAATCCACCCCGTCCCGACGGCCCGCACCAGGAGCCCCACCAGGCAGAAAATGGCGCCGACGACGATGAAGCCGCCCAGCGCCGCCTCGTAGCTGTACTGGGAAAGCACGAGGAACACCGGCGACAGGAACGCGAAACTCGAGCCCAGATAGGCCGGGATGCGGCCCTTGCAAAGGACGAGATAGAGCAGCGTGCCGATGCCGTTGAAAAGCAGGATGGTCGCCGGGTTCACCCTGAACAGGATCGGCACCAGCACCGTGGAGCCGAACATGGCGAAAAGATGCTGCAGGCTCAGCGGGATGGTGGTAGCCAGCGGCGGTCTGGCGTCAACGGGGATTACGCGGTCACTCATAGAACAGCCTCCTGTGGTGGAATGATGACTCGTGAAAACGATCTCCTTCCCAAACCGGCGGCGGTTTTTCCGGGAGGATTTCACGGCTTTCAGTATAGCACAAAAGCCCGGCGGGGAAAATGATGCCGGAAAAGAATTGCGGAGCGGAAAAGAAAGTGCTGGGATTCCGGCCGGATTTCCAGTATAATATACCATATCCTTTTCGATTGGGAGGTCTTACCTTGA
>JAEEGN010000237.1 GCA_016280345.1 Selenomonadaceae bacterium
CCCGTTTCCGCCGCGACCTCCGCCGCGGCCGTCGCCCGGGTCGTCCGGGGCTTGCGGGTGCGTTTCTTCGGGGCCGGCTTCGCCTCCTCCTCCGGGGCCTCGGCCGTCGTTTCCTCCTCCAGCAGTTCCTCCGTCTCCGCCTTGTGGACGCGCTTCTTTTCTATCGTCATGAAGATCTCTCCTCCGAACCATGAACCTTCCCGCATATCGGGCATTGCCACCCGGCGGGAAAGATTTCCCATCAGTACCTTTCATTATAACAGATTGCCGCCTTTTGTCCACTCCTTGTTTTTCCCCGGAACGACGCGCCTTTCCCCGTTGAAGGATTTTTCTGTTTTGTATCGAATATTATTCATATATGGCCACTTCGCTTCGCCAGAACGAGCCCCTCCGGTTTTTTGCCTGTCCGCTTTGCGATACGGTTAAAACTGGGCAGGCGGAGGCGGCATTGTTCGTTTTTCCGATCGTGATGGAAAACGGCGATTCCGGACGGTACGCGAAGATACCGGCAGCCGGTTTTCCCGCAAGGGGAAGGCTGGTCTGAACCGCTTCCGGAAATGGGATTCGCTCCTCCGGGGAAAGCGCTTTGCGAAGCGCCTCTCCTGTCAACACGGATTGCCCGCCCCACCCTGGCAGCTTCTTCTTGGGAGGAACCCTCTATGAACAATATACGAAGACCGCTCAAATACAGCATCATGCTGGGATGCCTGCTGTTCATCCTCGCGCTGGGCCTGGTGCTGAACGTCTCGGTATATATGAACTACCGGAACTCGTTGTACGAAAGGCATCAGGCGTACGTGCGGGATCTGCTGCATTTCGTCGCCTCGAATATGGACGTCGACGATTTGAAGAAATGCGTCGAGACCGGCCAGAAGTCAAAGCATTTCCACGAGATGCAGGCGTTTCTCGATAACATCAAGGACAATTACGAAATCAACTACGTGTACGTCATCATCCCCGTGAACACGTCGGATCACGACAACATCATGAACGTCATCGCCGGGATGTCGTCCTATGAGAAGAAGTTTCAGCCTGATATGGAAGTACAGCTGGGCGGCCTGACGGGGACGGATTACACCGCCGAGATCGCCGCGCTGTACTACAACGCCATGAACACCAAGGGCGAGATTACGTATTTCGAGGACGATCTGGACCGGTTCGGCTGGGCGTACACCGGCGTCCTGCCGCTTCTGGATTCCCGCGGCAATTTCTTCGCGGAACTTTGCGTCGACGTGTCCAGTACGAGAATCCATGACGACCTGCGGCGGCAGACGATCATCAACGTGGCGGTCATCGTGGGGCTGGGCGTCCTGTTCACGATCCTGTTCATCCTGTGGGTCAATTCCCAGGTCATCGAGCCCATTGCCGCCCTGGAACGCGGGATGTCCGAGTTTGCCGGGAAGAGCCACGGGCAGCGGGACATCAGCCAGCTCGCGATCAAGGCGCCGGAAATCCATTCGGGCAACGAGATCGAGTCATTATGCCATAACGTCGTGAAGATGGCCGACGATATCCGCAGCTACGTGTCCGAGATCCTGAAGACGGAGAGCGCGCTGGAATCGGCGCAGAACGAAGTCGAGCGGATGAACCAGCTGGCCAACAGGGACGCGTTGACCGGCATCCGCAACAAAATGGCCTATGACGAGGAGCTCAAGAAGCTCGCCTGGGAGATCGAGAGCGGTGACGGCCAGTTCGGCCTCGCCGTCGTTGATTTGAATTTCCTCAAGCGCATCAATGACACCTTCGGCCACGACAAGGGCAACGTCGCGATCAAGAAGCTCTGCTATATCATCTGCCACATTTTCGCCCATTCGCCGGTGTTCCGCATCGGCGGCGACGAGTTCGCCATCATCCTGAAGGGCACGGACTATGAAAACGTCGACGCCCTGATCGCGGAGTACTACGCGCAGGAGGAGAAGCTGGAGAAGGACAACACGCTGGAATACTGGGAGAAGATTTCCGCCGCCATTGGCTATTCCCGGTTTGACAAGATGGTGGACAACTGCGTCGAGAGCGTCTTCAAGCGCGCCGACGCGGCGATGTATGAGAAGAAGCGGCAGATGAAGGCCGTCCGGCCGTGAGCCGCCCGCGAGGAGGCCGGGGCGGAACGTTTCCCGGCGGGAAACGCGCCCCTGACAGCGGGCGGATTGCTGAAGCAAATTTTCTCCGGAAATCCCCTTGCCAATCCGGGCGGGGGAGTGTTATAATGATATGCGTTTATTCTATGCGAACGAGATCGATGTCTTTAAGGAGGTGTTCCCCGTGGCCAATGTTTGCGAGATCTGCCATAAATACGAGCGCAGCGGTATGAATGTCAGCCATTCCCATCTGAAGACGAAGCGCACCTGGAAGCCCAATATCCAGCGTGTCCGCGCCGTGGTCAACGGCGAGGTGAAGCGCGTCAACGTCTGCACCCGCTGCCTGCGTTCCGGGAAAGTCCAGCGCGCGATCTGATGCGTTACGCGTTTTGACGGCACTCAAAAAGGACCTGTCCTCTCATCGGGGAACAGGTCCTTTTTTCGTATGCTTTGGCGCGGTTTATTCCGCCGCGGCCCGGCGGGCCCGGAGCTTGTCGGCGACGTGGAGCAGCGCCGTCAGCTCCTCTTTGTCGAACCGGTACTTCGCGCCGCAGAACTGGCAGCAGACCTCGGCCTGGCCGTCTTCCACCAGTTGCGCCAGATCGTCGTGGCGCAGCGTCATCAGGATGTCCTCGGTGCGCCGCTTGGAGCACTGGCAGCGGAAGGAGAGGTCCGTCGTCGCCAGGTACTCGATATCGAAGCCGTCGAGGAGGCCGGCAATCATGCCCTTCGCGTCGAGCCCCGCCGCCACCATGGCGGTGACGGGGCGGGCCGCCTTGAGATTCGCTTCGAGGCGGTCCAGCGTTTCTTCCGCCGCGCCGGGCAGCGGTTGCAGCAGGAAACCGCCCGCCGCCTCGGCGGCGCCGTCCTTGCCGACCAGCACGCCGAGGCCGACGCTGGAGGGCGTCTGCTCGGACTGGTAGAGGTACCGCGTGATGTCCTCGGCAATCTCGCCGGAGAAGATTTCGCAGCTGCCGGTGAAGGGTTCCGGCGTTCCGGTGGTGAAGCGCGTCACCGAGAGGAGGCCCCGGCCGACGCCCTGCCCCACCGACAGCTTGCCCGCCGTCAGCGGCAGCTCCACCGCCGGATTCGCCACATAGCCGCGCACCGCCCCGTCGGAGGAGGCGTCGGCGACAACGGGCCCCAGCGGGCCGTCGCCCCGGAACTTGACGGTGATGCATTCCTTTTCCTTGAGGTTCGCCGCCAGCAACAGCGCCCCGGTCATGGTGCGGCCCAGCGCCGCCGTGGCCAGCGCCCCGCAGCCGTGGCGCTTCGCCGCCTCGCGCACCAGATCTGTGGTCACGGCGGCGAAAATCCGCACGTCCCCGGCGGTGGCCTTTACCAGATGGTCCATTCCTTCCCCTCCCGTCAGGCCAGCGCCATCGTTTCCAGGACCTCGCCGGTGTATAGGTCGAGGAGCGAGAGCGTCGCGCCGTCCAGCAGGGCAATGGTCTGGCGCCCGTCGGGCCGCTTGGAGAGGGACGGCGAGCCCGGGTTCACGAAAACGGTCTTGCCGCGCCTGACGATACCGCCGATATGGGTATGGCCGCTGACGAAGATATCCGCTTGCAGGCGCGCCGCCAGCGCGTCCTTTTCCTCGTCGGTTTCCGCCAGATGGCCGTGGGTGACGGCGATACGGCGCCCGCCCTCGGCGACGAAGGCGTAGGGCGACGCCAACGCGATCTCCAGCACCGAGGCGTCCACCTCGGAGTCGCAGTTGCCCCGGGCCGCCACGATGGAAACGGGGCAGGCGTTGATGCGCTCCGCCAGCCGTGCCGGGCCGTAGTCCGCCTGCAGGGCGTTGCGCGGGCCGTGGTAGAGCACGTCGCCGGCGTGAAGGATCAGGTCCGCGTCGCGGAAAAAGCCGTCAAAGGCCCGCTTCCAGCAGTCCTCGCTGCCGTGGGTATCGCTGATGATACCGATTTTCATGCTGCCGCCTCCTTATCCCATGGCCCGCAGGAGATTCGCCATTTCCATCGCCGCCATGGCGGCGTCGGCGCCCTTGTTGCCGGCCTTTGTCCCGGCCCGTTCCACCGCCTGCTCGATGTTCTCCGTCGTCAGTACGCCGAAAATCGTGGGCACGCCGGTGGAGAGCCCCACCTGGGCCACGCCCTTCGATACCTCGTTGCACACGTAATCGTAATGGGACGTGGCCCCGCGGATGACCGCCCCCAGGCAGAGGACGGCGTCGTACTTGCCGCTCTCGGCCATTTTCTTCGCCGCCAGCGGGATCTCGAACGCCCCCGGCACCCAGGCCACGTCGATGGCCTTCTCCGCCGCCTCGTGACGCGTCAGCATATCCAGCGCCCCGGCCAGCAGCTTGCCGGTGATGAACTCGTTGAAACGGGCGGCGACGATGCCGAACTTCAGCCCCTTCGCCGTGATCTTCCCCTCGATGATATTCGCCATGCTTGTCTCTCCTTTTTCCGAAAACGCGCTGTCATCAATCCTGCCGGTCTATTCCTCTTCCAGCAGGTGGCCCATCTTGACCTTCTTGACGCTCAGATAGCGGCGGTTGAATTTGTTGGCGTGGATTTCCAGCGGCAGGCGCTCGACGATGTGGAGATTATGCCCTTCGAGCCCGGCCCGCTTCGCCGGATTGTTGGTGAGCAGCCGGATGGTCGTCAGCCCCAGGTCGGACAAGATCTGGGCCCCGATGCCGTAGTCCCGCAGGTCCGGCGCGAAGCCCAGCAGCACGTTGGCCTCGACGGTGTCCTTGCCTTCGTCCTGCAAGGCGTAAGCCCGCATCTTGTTGGCCAGGCCGATGCCGCGCCCTTCCTGCCGCATGTAGAGCACCACGCCCTCGCCTTCGGCCTCGATACGCCGCAGCGCCGCCGCCAGCTGGTCGCCGCAGTCGCAGCGCAGCGAGCCCAGCGCGTCCCCCGTCAGGCATTCGGAGTGGACGCGGACCATGACGTTCTCCTTGCCGGCCACTTCGCCCTTCACCACCGCCAGATGGCACTTGCCGTCCAGCGTGCTCTCGTAGGCCTTGATGCGGAAATGGCCGTATTTGCTGGGGAAATCCACGTCGGCAATCTGCCGGATGAAGGTCTCGGTGCGCTTGCGGTACTCGATCAGCGCCTGCACGGTGATGATTTTCAGGCCGTATTTCGCCGCGAATTCCAGCAACTTCGGCGTCCGCATCATGTGGCCGTCGTCGTCCATGATTTCGCAACAGAGGCCCGCCGGATACAGCCCCGCCAGCGTCGCCAGGTCCGTCGTCGTCTCCGTGTGCCCGGCCCGCCGCAGCACGCCCCCCGGCACCGTCCGCAGCGGGAAAACGTGGCCCGGCCGCCGGAAGTCTCCGGGCTTCGCCGCCGGGTCGATGAGCTTCTTCACCGTCAGGCAGCGCTCGAAGGCGGAAATCCCCGTCTCCGTTTCCCGGGCGTCCACCGACACGGTGAAGGCCGTCTCGTGGTTATCGGTATTGTTCGCCACCATCTGGGGAATGTTCAGCTCGTCCAGCCGCCGCCCGTCAATGGGGGTGCAGATGAGCCCCTTGGCGTAAGTCGCCATGAAATTGATGGCCTCCGGCGTCACGTGGTCCGCCGCCAGGATCAGGTCCCCTTCGTTCTCCCGGTCCTCGTCATCCACCACCACCAGCATCTTCCCCTGCCGTATATCCTCGATGGCTTCCTCTACCCTGGAAAAACCCATTCTTTCATTCCTCCGTTCTCCCCCTGAGGGCGCAGACCGCGCGTCAAAAGCCCCCGCCCCGCGGTCAGAAGCCGTGCCGGACCAGAAATTCCCGGGTCAGCTCGCCGCCGGTGCCCTCCGCCGCCGGCGCGCCCAGCAATTTCTCCACGTACTTGCCGATGAGGTCCGTCTCGACGTTTACCACGTCGCCGGCCCGCCGCTCATCGAGCGTCGTCGCCTGCCGCGTGTGGGGCACCAGCGATACGCTGAATGACGTGTCCCCCGTCGCCGTCACCGTGAGGCTCACCCCGTCCAGCGCCACCGAGCCCCTGACGACGACGTAGCGGGTCAGCGCCGGCGGCGCCTCGATGGACAGCACCCGGGCGTTTTCCTCCTCCCGGACGGACGCGACGCGCCCGGTGCCGTCGATATGGCCGCTCACGATATGCCCTCCGAGGCGGCCGGCCAGGGTCAGCGCCCGCTCCAGGTTCACCCGGCTCCCCGGGCGCAGCGCCCCCAGCGACGAGCGGCGCAGCGTCTCCGGCATCACGTCAGCGGCGAACCCCGCCGCTTCCAGCGACGTCACCGTAAGGCAGACGCCGCTCACGGCAATGCTGTCGCCAATCTCCGTTCCCTCCAGCACCCGCCGGGCTCCGATGAAAAGCCGTCCCGCCGCGGCCCGGCGCACCTCGCCGATTTCCTCCACGATCCCGGTAAACAAGCCCTCACTTCCTCACATAGCCCGTCAGGCATAGATCCTTGCCGACAAACTCCGCCGACATATCCCGCAGGCGGACTGCCTCGTTCAGGTGGGCGAATCCGTCGCCCGACACCACCGACGGGGCCTTGGCGCCGCCGACGATCCGCGGAGCGATGAAAGCGCAGACCTTGTCGGCCAGCCCTTCCCGCAAAAAGGAAAAATGCACGTGGCCGCCGCCCTCGACGAGCAGCGAGCAGATTTCCCGTTCGCCCAGCCGCTTCAATAGGATGCCGATATCCACCCGGGTGCCGTCGCCGCAGAAAATAATTTCCGCGCCCGCCGCCCGCAGCTGCTCCAACCGTTCCTCCGACGCCCATTCGGTCACCGCGATCAACACCGGCGCCGCGTCGTCGTGCAGCAGCCGGGCCGTCAGCGGCGTCCGCGCCTGGCTGTCGAGAATCACCCGTACCGGGTTCCGCGAGCCCTCCGGCAGCCGGGCCGTGAGGCTCGGATCGTCCGCCAGCACCGTCTCGATTCCCACCAGGATCGCGTCCACCCGGTCCCGCATCTCATGACCCCGACGTCGGGCCGCCTCGCCGGTGATCCACTGGGACTCCCCTACCGCGGTGGCAATCTTCCCGTCCAGCGTCATCGCCATCTTCAGCGTCACGAAGGGCGTCCTGGTGGTAATCCACTTACAGAACGTCTCGTTCAGATGCCGGGCTTCTTTCTCCAGCACACCGGTCTCGACCTCAATCCCCGCCGCCCGGAGTTCTGCCAGCCCCCGGCCGCTCACCTGGGGATTCGGATCTTCCATCGCCACCACGACCCGGCGGACGCCCGCCTCAATCAGCGCCTTGACACAGGGCCCGGTACGCCCCTGATGGGCGCAGGGCTCCAGCGTCACGTAGAGTGTGGCGCCCCGCGCCAGCTCACCCGCCATCTTCAATGCCTGGATCTCGGCGTGGTCCTCCCCGGCCCGGCGATGCCAGCCCTCGGCCACGATCCGCCCCTCCCGGACAAGCACCGCCCCCACCAGAGGATTCGGCGACGTCCGCCCGGCGGCGTTCTGTGCCAACCGCAGCGCTTCCCGCATATACCTTTCGTCCCGCAATCGTTTCACCCCCGAATCAAAACCACCCGTTAAACGGGTGGTTTGCTCAGGCCCTATAAGGGCCAATTACCTGTGGTAGCCCCCTAAAGGGGGCATCTAATGGTCTCGCCACCACACCATTATCCCGGGCCAGCCCCCTTCTCGGGGGCTTTTTTCTTAGCCTTTTTTCCTCCGCTTACCCGTAAACGGGTCTACTGGCTC
>JAEEGN010000238.1 GCA_016280345.1 Selenomonadaceae bacterium
GGGCCGTCGCGGCGGAGGGGCGGGGGGCAGCGCCCGCCGTCTCGGGGGGGAGCGCGCCATGCCGGTGGGCCGCCAGGGATGAGCGGTGGGGGAGCATGCCCTCCCCTTTAGGGGCGGAGCGCGACAGTCCAGTGAACTGTCGCGGCGGAGCGGTGGGTGAGGTACACTAACTTTCGCTTTGCGTAAATCGTCATGCTGTGGAACCTCATCCGGCTCGCTTCGCTCGCCACCTTCCCCTAAAAGGGAAGGCTAAAGTTCGTGAATTGTAATGGCCGAAGTAATACGAACCCCCGCCAGCCGGTTCCGGTTGGCGGGGGTTCGTGTCGTATGGGGGGTCAATCGCCGGCGGCGGTTTTCTCCGGCGGCGCCGGATTCGCGCGCCGCCGGCGGAAGCCCTTGTCGGCGCCGATGAAGCGGCCCAGCGCCTTGACGCGGGCTGCCATGCAGAACCGGCATTCCTCCGGCGTGTCGGCCACGCAGGCCTTGCCGGGGTAAAGGGCGTAGAGCCGCCGGGCCTCGCCCTCGGTGACGTTGGGCATCACCACGTTGGCCCCGGAGCGGAGGATGCGCTCCCGCGCGCCCGGCGACAGCGTCTCCATCGCCGTCGTAGCGGGAATATTCGCCTCCGGCAGCAGCAGGCGGATAGCCGCGACCATACGCCGTACCAGGCCCATATCACCCGGCGGTGCCCCCTTCAGCGGCGTGTCCTCGTTGGGAACCAGCGGGCCGATGCCCACCATGTCGGCGTCGATGGCCTGAAAAAAAAGCACGTCCCGCGCCAGGGAATCGATCGTCTGCCCTGGCAGGCCCACCAGGCAGCCGGTGCCCACCTCGTAGCCGAGGCGCTTCAAATCGCGCAGGCAACGCCGCCGCTCGTCGTAACTCATGCCGGGGTGGAGGCGCTCGTAGAGGGCCCGGTCCGTCGTCTCGATGCGCAGCAGAAAACGATCGGCCCCGGCATCGCGCCAGGCGCGGTAGTCCCCGATGGGGCGTTCTCCCACCGAAAGCGTCACGGCCACGTCCAGCCGCTTAACGGCCCGAATGACGTCCGCCAGCCGCTCCGCCGTGAACCAGCCGTCTTCGCCGGATTGGAGCACTACCGTATGATAGCCGTACCCCCTGGCCTTTTCCGCCAGCGCCACGATTTCCTCCGGCGTCAGGCGGTAGCGGCCCGCCTTCTCGTTTTCCCGCCGCAGGCCGCAGTAATGGCAATTCCGTCGGCAAAAGCTCGAGAACTCGATGAGCCCCCGCAGATGAACGGCGTCGCCGACGAAGGCCGCCCGTACCCGGTCCGCTGCCAGGGCCATCGCTTCCTCCGTCGCCGGCTCCGCCAGGAGCGACGCCAGTTCCTCTTCCGTCAGCCGGTGCGTCCGCTCCGCCCGCTCGACGAGCGCCGGCCAATCTTTCGTCATCGGTCTCCCCGCCTTTCCTGAAGCCGCCACGCGGAAAGGAAAAGCCCGGAAATCATCCGGGCTTTTTCACGGCGTTGGCGAAAAGATATACTCCACGACCGTCTCCATCGGCGAACCGGCGGCGTAGGACGTCGCCTTCGCGGGAACACCGGTGCCGCCGATCTTTTCTTTGGAAGCGTATTCCGCCACCGCGGAATCCAGGATCTGATACGTCTTCTTCCGGCGGTCGAAGCGGATCGTGTAAAGATACAGGCGGTCGATGTCCGCCCGCACGATTTCCACCCGGGCGGTGACTTCGTGGTCGTTGTGGAACTGTAGCGACTGCATATCCACATAATAGCCGGTCGCGTCCCGGGCGTCCACGAAATGGAAATCCGCGTCCGCGAGATCCAGGGATTCCGCCAGGCAGACCGCGCTGCCGAGGCACAGCAATACCGCTATCACCGCAATCTGATATAATTTCCTCATGCACCATCACTTCCCCGCGGGGCCACTCCCCGCGCGCTTGTCACATTCCAATATCCGCCCGGCGTCACGCGGCCCGGGCGGTCGAGCCCGCCGGCGGCACGAATGATACGCTTCGTACTCATTGCGTACCTGCTTATTATATCAAAAAAAGGGAAAAAGGGAAAGCGGGAAGAACGGTTTTTGTCAATGCGTTTTTGTCGATGTTTTGGGCGGCGAGGCGGGCATCGCCGGGGGAACGCTTTCCCGGACCGGAAAGCGTCGGGCGCGCGAAACGGCTGCGGGCGATTGACGGGGCGGGAGAGATTTGCTATGCTTAGAGAAAACACCATGTGAACAGGGAGCGAGGCGTATATGGAAAAGAATATCGAGACGTTCCTCGGCTGCGGGGCCGCTTACGAGGAAGCGCGGATCGTGCTGTTCGGAGCGCCCTTTGACTCCACGACGTCGTACCGGCCGGGGACGCGGTTCGCCAGCCGCACCATGCGGGCGGAGTCCTACGGGCTGGAGACGTATAGCCCGTATCAGGATCTGGATTTGGAAGACGCCCTCGTCTTTGACGGCGGCGATCTGGAACTCTGCTTCGGCGACACGGGGCGGGCGCTGGCGGATATCCGCGGCTTCGCCGCCGGGGTACTGGCCGATCATAAGCTGCCGTTTCTCATCGGCGGCGAGCATCTGGTGACGCTGCCCGCCATCGAGGCGGCGGCGGAAAAGTACCCGGACCTCGGCGTCATCCACTTCGACGCCCATACCGATCTCAGAGACGATTACCTCGGGGCGCGGCTCTCTCACGCCACGGTGATCCGCCGCGTCTGGGACGTCGTCGGCGACGGCCGCATCTTCCAGTTCGGCATCCGGAGCGGGGAACGGGCGGAATTCCGCTGGGCGAAAGAGCATACCTGCCTGCGGAAGTTCGACTTCGAGGGCCTGTCGTCGGCCATCGCGGCGTTAAAGGGACGCCCGGTCTATTTTACCATCGACCTCGACGTCCTCGACCCGTCCTGCTTCCCCGGCACCGGGACGCCCGAGGCCGGCGGCGTGACGTTCCGGGAGCTTCTGGCGGCGGCGCTGGCCGTCATCGGCGGCTGCTGGATCGTTGGCTGCGACCTGGTGGAGCTGTCGCCACCGCTCGACGCCAGCGGCGCCTCCACCGCCACGGCGCTGAAGATTCTGCGGGAAATGCTGCTGGCGCTGGAAAAGCCGTTCATCGCGCCGGAAATGGTATGACAGGGAAACATTTTACGCCTGCAGGCATTCTTGCCGTGGGCAATAGGTAACATCTGGTTGACGCAAAAAAAGAATTAGTCGGAACAGGGAGGAATCATCATGGGAAAAGCTCTCATCATCGGTTGCGGCGGCGTCGCCGGCGTCGCCATCCATAAATGCTGCCAGAACAGCGAGGCGTTTGACGCGATCTGCGTCGCCAGCCGCACGAAGTCGAAATGCGACGCCATCAAGGCGAAGCTGGACGGCGGCAGGACGAAGATCACCACGGCCCGGGTGGACGCCGACAACGTGGACGAGCTCGTGGCCCTCATCGAACGCGAGAAGCCCGACGTGGTGCTGAACCTGGCGCTGCCGTATCAGGATCTCACCATCATGGACGCCTGCCTCAAAACGCGGGTGCATTACGTCGATACCGCCAACTACGAGCCGCCCGATACGGCGCATTTCGAGTACAAGTGGCAGTGGGCCTACCGCGACCGCTTTCGGGAGGCCGGCATCACGGCGCTGCTGGGCTCCGGCTTCGACCCCGGCGTCACCGGCGTTTTCTCCGCCTACGCCCTGAAGCACGAGTTCGACGAGATCAACTACATCGACATCCTCGATTGTAACGGCGGCGACCACGGCTATCCCTTCGCCACGAATTTCAACCCTGAAATCAACATCCGCGAGGTTTCGGCCAAGGGCAGCTATTGGGAGGACGGCCACTGGGTCTATACGGCGCCGATGGAAATCAAGCGCGTCTATGATTTCGACCAGGTGGGCCCAAAGGATATGTACCTGCTGCACCATGAGGAAATCGAGTCATTGGCGTTGAATATCCCCGGCATCAAGCGCATCCGCTTCTTCATGACCTTCGGCCAGAGCTATCTGACGCATCTGAAATGTCTGGAGAACGTCGGCATGACCTCCATCGAGCCCATCGACTTCGAGGGCAAGAAAATCGTGCCGCTGCAGTTCCTGAAGGCGGTGCTGCCCGACCCGGCCAGCCTCGGTCCGCGCACCAGGGGCAAGACGAATATCGGCTGCATCTTCCGGGGCAAGAAGGACGGCAAAGAAAAGACCTATTACCTCTACAACGTCTGCGACCATCAGGAATGCTACCGCGAGGTCGGCTCCCAGGCCATTTCCTATACTACCGGCGTGCCGGCGATGATCGGCGCCATGCTGGTGATGAACGGCACCTGGAAAGGGCCGGGCGTGTTCAACATCGAGGAATTCGATCCCGATCCCTTCATGGAGGCGCTGAACAAGTGGGGCCTGCCCTGGCAGGAGAGCCACGCCCCGAAGCTGGTGGACTGAATGGACATCGGCATCGACCGGGACGACCGGCCACGGATGGAGAAGGTCTGGCGCGAAGTGCCGACGCCCGCCTACGTGGTGGACGAGACGAGGTTGCGGCGCAACCTCGAATGTCTGGCCCAGGTGAAGCGGGACACCGGCTGCAGGATTCTGCTGGCGCAGAAGGCGTTCTCGATGTTCCATTTCTACCCGCTGATCCGGAAATACCTCGACGGCAGCGCCGCCAGCGGGCTCTATGAAGCGCGGCTGGGCAAAGAGACCATGGGGGGCGAGGTCCACGTCTTCGCGCCGGCCTTCCGGGAGGACGAATTCCCGGAAATCGCGGCGACGGCCGACCACATCGTTTTCAATTCCTTTTCCCAGTGGAAGAAGTACCGGGCGGCGGCGCTGGCGGCAGGCTGCGTCTGCGGCCTGCGGGTGAATCCGGAACATTCGACGCAGGATACGCCGATTTACGACCCCTGCGCGCCGGGTTCCCGGCTCGGGGTGCGGCGTGCGGACTTCGAGGAGGCGGCGCTGGACGGCATCAGCGGGCTTCACTTCCACACCCTCTGCGAGCAGGGATCGGAGCCGCTGGCGGCAACACTGGACGCTTTCGAGAAGAAGTTCGGCGCGTTTCTGCCGCGGATGCAGTGGGTGAACCTCGGCGGCGGTCACCATATCACGAAGCCCGGCTACGATATCGCGCTGCTGGAGCGCTGTATCCGCCGCCTTCAGGAACGCTACGGCCTGACGGTATATCTGGAGCCAGGGGAGGCAGTGGCGCTGCGGGCCGGCGAACTGGTGACGACGGTGCTGGACGTCGTACCGGCCGAAGTGCCGGTCGCCATCCTCGACACCTCCGCCGCCTGCCACATGCCCGACGTGATCGAGATGCCCTACCGACCGCCGCTTTTCGGCGCGGGTGCGCCGGAGGAGTACGACCATACATACCGGCTGGCCGGGCCCACCTGCCTGGCCGGAGATATCATCGGCGACTATTCCTTCCCCCGCCCCCTCGCTCCCGGCGATCGTCTGATCTTCGGCGACATGGCCATCTACACGATGGTGAAGAACAACACCTTCAACGGCATGGCGCTGCCGGCCATCATCGCCGTCGAAGGGGAGCGGTGGCACGTCGTCCGGCAGTTCGGCTACGAGGACTTCAGGAGCCGCCTGTCGTAGCCGCTGGTTCCGGGGCATCGGGAATCCCATGATAAAAGCCGCGAAGCGTTATGCTTCGCGGCTTTTGTCATGCGTACTCTCTGGCTGCTTCCATTTGGCCGATCACGGGGTGGGAGCGGCCGACGGCGTCGGAGGCGCATCGGGGTCAGAGGCGTCGGCGGGGGACGGATCCTGA
>JAEEGN010000239.1 GCA_016280345.1 Selenomonadaceae bacterium
AGCGAATGGACCGGCTCCAACGCCGACTACCTCTACCGGGACGCCGACGTGGACGCCCTGCGCGTCCGGGGCGGCGAAATCCGCACCGGGGCCGCGGTATCGGACCTGGAACAGCGGGGCGGCCGCCTCTCCTTCCGCTACCATGCCGGGCAGGACGAAAGCGCCGAGCTTCCCCTCGTCCTCTATCCCACCCTCGCCGCCCGTGACGGCGAAGGCCGCGACTTGCCGCTGACCGCCGGCGAGAACCACCTGGCCACCCTGACGCTGCCGGCCGGTGACGGCAGCGTCACCGCCCGCTACCAGGAAACGCCCCTCTTCTTCGTCGCCGACGCCGTCTCCTTCTTCACCCTCCTGGGCGGCCTGGCCTGGCTCATCCACCGGGGCTGCCATGCCCTCTTCGGCCCCTGACGAAAGGACGCCCCCTCATGGACAAGAAAACCCTGATTGCCAAGCTGCTCCTGCTCTTCGCGCAGGCGGCCCTGTTCTTCCCCTTCGCCATCCACCCGACCAGGAACGGCCTCGACCCCTCCTGGCAGTACCAGCTGAACCTCGTCCCCGGCAGCGGCCTCATCTTCGGCCGCGATCTCCTGTTCAACTACGGCCCCCTGGGCTACCTTTTCCTGCCCCAGCCCATCGGCGATAACCTCCTCTGGAGCTGGCTCGTCCTCGGCGCCCTCTACGCCCTGACGCTGGGCAGCAGCGCCTGGGTGCTTTTCTCCTCCCGCTTCGCCCCCCTCAACCGCCGTTGGGCAAACGTCCTCGCCGCCGCCCTGCTGCTGCTGACAGCCGAACTCGTAGGCGTTTACGATCCCGAATACTGGATCACCGGCACCGTCCTCTTCCTGCTCTGCGCCACCCTCTGGGAAAAGCGCCTCCGCTGGCCCTTCTGGTCGGCCCTGGCCCTCGTCGTATTCTTCTTCTTCGTCAAATTCAGCACCGGCATCCTCAACGTTATCAGCGCCGTCCTCTTCACCCTGGCCGCCTTCCTGCTGAAACGCCCCGACGCCCGGAAAATCGCCGCGGCGGTCGTGCCGGGGCTGCCCCTAGGCTTCGCCGCCACCTACCTCCTCTATCATCCCAGCCTTGAGGACATGGCCCGCTACGCCTACGCCGCCCTCAACATCTCTTCCGGCTACAACTACAACATGAGCCTCCCCGTCACCGACCTCTTCTACCTGCGCTACATCTGGGGACTGCTCCTGCTCCTGCTCGCCGGCGTCTGCTATCTCGCCCGCCGCGACCGGGAAAACCTCATCTACGCCCTGCTCTTCTCCGGCCCCGTCTTCGTCCTGCTGAAACACAGCTTCGTCCGCGGCGACTATGGCCATATCCTGTTCGCCGGCCCCGTCCTGTTCCTCTTCGCCGCCATCTTCCTGCTGTTCATGAAAACCGACCTGACCGATCTGCCCTGGAGGCGCCCCACCCTGGCCCTGGCGGCGGCCCTCTTCGCCCTGGCCGTCCTCTGGCCCATGCACCGCACCGTCCAGCCCGGCTCCTGGAACGTCCTGCGTCCCCTTGCCGCCAAAGTCCGCCTCGCCCTCTCCCTGCCCCACCAGCTCCGCTGCCTCGACGAAACCCGCGACCAACGCACCTTCTTCCTCACCGATGAATTCCGGGCCGCCATAAAAGGCGGCACCATGACCGTCTATCCCTGGGAAGCCGCCTACTACCGCCGGGAAGACGAATTCTCCTTCCGTCCCCTGCCCGTCTTCCCCATCAATTCCTCCACTCCTTACCTCGACCGCTACAACGCCGCCTTCCTCCAGGCCGCCGGTGCCCCGGACTTTGTCGTCCTCTCCCTGGACGCCGTGGACAACCAGTACCCGCTGATCAACTGCCCCGCCCTCTGGCAGACGCTCCTCTTCCGCTACGAAATCGCCGGCGACGACGGACACAACTTCCTGCTGCGCCGCGGCGCCGACCGCACGCCCCGCTGGAACCCCTCCGTCTCCTGGCAGGTCCGGCGGGACGAAGACGTCTTCCTGCCCCGGGTGGAAAACGGCGATCGCCTGCTCATGACCGTGGACGCCCGCCGCAGCCTCAAGGGACGCCTGGCCCAGCTCTTCTACAAGATTCCCGAAATCACCATGACGGCGGAATTCGACACCGGCGAAACCGAAACCCGCCGCGTCTTCTTTGAAGTCTGGGAAAACGGCGTCGTGATCGACGCCCTGCCCGTCACCGATGACGACTTCCGCGCCATCATGGCCGGCCGTCCCCGTCGCCGCGTCCGCCGCCTGCGTTTCAGCGGCGAAGGCCTGTCCTGCTACCGGGACGAAATGACCGTCACCCTCACGAAGCTGGAAATGAAATGACGCCCCCTCACAGGAGGCACATCCGTCCGGCGGACTATTGCGGCCAGCGCAGCGAGCCTGGGGGGGCGGAGGTCGTCAAGGCCGAAAGGTTCGCGCAAAGCTCCGTGCGGTGTCCCTCCTTCCGCCCTCCAGAGGGGGCTTACAGGGCAAGCGTCAGGGTTTATGCGGAAATTATGCGGGAACGGACGGTTTCGGCGGCGTTTCTTTGGCGCAACGTGCCGGCGTGAAGCGAAGCAAAAAGAAAAAGGCGCCCAGCGGATGGGTGCCTTTTTTGATTGTTTTTGACGGGAAAGGTCAAAAAGACAAACTACATAATGGATACGAATGGCAATGAGCTTGATATTTCGGGCTTTATCCTGTTTTTGTCCGGCTTTTTGCGATTTTTTCTACTGAACAAAACGCTTGACATAGTGTCTATTTCATGAGGAACAAACGCCCTCCGCGCCCCTTCTTCCGCCCTTCTGGCCGCGGCACGTGCTTCGGTCTGACCTCAAGGAACCGCGAGACCGTCAAGAACCAACGATTCCGCAAAGCAAAGTGCCGTGTCCCTTTGCCATGCTGAAGGTTTCCGCAAAGAACCGGATCAAAAAACCGTTCCCTTTTCACGCAAAAAAGCGGGCAGAGCCATGATTCTCTCCATGGCCCGCTCGCTTTTTGACGGTGCGCGGCGGAAGGGAAGGGCGGCGAGGGGCCCCCTTGTCCTCATTCCTGCCAGGCGATGCGGTCGAGATACTCCGCGATATTGTCGGCGACTTTCTTGGCGCTCCTGACGGCCTGAACGACGTTCCAGGGGCCGGTCACGACGTCGCCGCCGGAGAAGATGCCCTCGCGGGTCGTCTGGCCGTTCTCGTCCACCGCCAGCAAGCCCCGGTCGTTGACCGAGAGGCCGGTGGTGGTACTGACCAGTTTGTCCTTGGGCCGCTGGCTCACGGCGATGATGGTGCTGTCGGCGGGGATCAGCACCGGGGCGCTTTCCGAGATGACTTTGCCCTCCTCGTCGAAGGTGCGGCGGATGAAGACCGGCCCCTCGTCGGCGATTTTCTGGACGTCCATGCCGTACTCCACCGAGGCGCCGTCCGCCAGCGTGTAGTCGAGTTCCCGGGGGCTGGCCGCCACCGTTGGCTCGCGGGAATAGACGGTGACGAAACGGCTGCCATGGCGCAGCGCGGTGCGGGCGGCGTCCATGGCGGCGTTGCCGGCGCCGATGACGGCGACGCGGTCCCCCAGCTCGTAGGCGTCGGGATTCTGCAGGTAGTCGATGGTGTAGTGGACGTTCCCCAGGCTCTCGCCGGGGACACCGAGGCGCCGGGCCCGCCAGGTGCCGGAGCCGATGAAGATGGCGGCGTAGCCGTCGTTGAAGAAGTCGTCGAGTCGCAGCGCCCCGCCCACCGTCGTGTTGGGGCGGATGCGGATGCCGAGCTGCCGCAGTTTCCGCTGATAGCGCGTCAGGATCGTCTTGGGCAGGCGGAATTCCGGGATGCCGTAGCGCATCATGCCGCCGATCTGGTCCTTGCGCTCGAAGATAGTGATGTCGTAGCCGCGCTGGGCCAGGATGACCGCCACGGTCAGCCCCGCCGGGCCGCTGCCCACGATGGCCACTTTCTCCCCCTTGCCGGGTTCGCGTTTCAGTATCAGCTTGTCGAGGAAGGCGTTGGAGATGTAGTGCTCGATGCTGGAAATCTGCACCGCGCTGCCTTTTTTGCCCTGGACACAGTTGCCCTCGCACTGTTTCTCGTGGTCGCAGACCAGAGAGCAGACGACGCTCAGGGGGTTGTTGGCGAAGAGCATGGCCGCCGCTTCGTCGCTCTTGCCGGACAGGAAGAGCCGGATCATCTCCGGGATATTCGTCTGGATCGGGCATCCCTTGAGCCGGCACAGGGGTTTCTTGCATTGCAGGCAGCGCCGGGCTTCGCGGATGACGTGGACCGCCATGATGATCGCCTCATTTCGTCAGAGTTTTGTCTCTCTATGATTTGATTATAGGGCAAAGCCGTGATAAAATCAATATTCATAAGCGGAAACAACGCGGCGGGAGGGAACGCGATGAGGGGGATTTGGCCGGTTCTGCTTCTGGCGGCGGCGGTTTTCGGCGTCGCCGCGTTCTGGCGCCTGGCGCCGGTGAGGGAGGCGGCGCTGCCCGAAGC
>JAEEGN010000240.1 GCA_016280345.1 Selenomonadaceae bacterium
CAAAATTCCCGGTATCGAGAATCGTTTGGAACTTTTGGCTCGCCTTTCCGTCCCCTTGCGGGGAAGGGTGAGTCAAAATTACACCTACTACGACAGCGAATGAAAAAAAGCGCCCCATTCTTTCCGTCCCCTTGCGGGGAAGGGTGAGTCAAAATCCAAAAACGCTTATATGAAGGAGCGGGATAGCCTACTTTCCGTCCCCTTGCGGGGAAGGGTGAGTCAAAATACCTCATGCGGGCGATTGAACCACTTCAAATCCCACCTTTCCGTCCCCTTGCGGGGAAGGGTGAGTCAAAATAAGGAGGTAAAAAAATGTTAACACTTGTACACGCTTTTTTCCGTCCCCTTGCGGGGAAGGGTGAGTCAAAATCCTGTCTCCGCTATCCCGCGCCCCGCTTGGGCTCAAAACGCGGTTTGCGGCGGAGAGGCGTAAGTATGTTCCAATCCACGCCCAAAGCCTCCCTTCGATGCCAGCTATGCTTACAGCCATCTGGCGCGGCGCAAATTGTACGGGAATTTGACGCAATTCACCCCTGTTTCATAAATTTATAATTCGCCGCGGTTGCTGTTTTTCCTGCTTCGGGGTTCACTTTTTCAGATGATGATGATGTCTTCGAGGCGCTCGCTGCCCCGGCCCCAGGTTCGTACCGCCAGAGGGTCGCGCAGGACGTAGATGCGCAGGGAGTCTTCGGCGGTGTCGATGAGGGCGCTGGCTTCTTCAGCCATCCGCTCATACCGTTTCTTGTCGAGGAAGGCTTCAAAGGCCGATTTCTGGACCCGGATGCCGTACTGTTCCAGGCATTTGACCATGCGGAGGCGGCGCTTGTTGTCGGTGATGTCGTAGATGACGAGGATGACGGCCCGGTGGTCCGGGGCGGCGGGGTCATCGAATATTTCTGCCGACGTCATGGCGGTCACCGCAGGCGGATTGGCTCGTAGAGGGCGGCGTTTTCGGCCATGACCGCCTGGGCGAAGGCGGCCGCCTGCTTCGCCAGGGAGTGGCGGTAGGTGTTTTTGCCGTCCATGTACTGGTTCATGGCTATGAGTTTCTTCCCGTAGAGCTGGAGGAAGATTTTCCGGCCTTTGGGCGTGAGGAAGACGCCGCCGCTGGGATCATCGGTTTGGAAATGGGTTTCGTTGAGGATATGCCGGTGCAGGATGTTCATGACGAGGGAGTCAACGATTACGGGGCGCCATTCTTCCATGAGGTCGGAGGCGAGGGCCGGGTGGTGCTGGCGCGGGGAATGAAGGACGCCGAAGTACGGATGCAGGCCTTCGTTGGCAACCGCGGTATAGACTTCGTACAGGAGCAAGGTGTAGCCGAAGCTGAGCAGGGAGTTGAAGGGGTCTTCCGGCGGGCGTTTGGAGCGGTGCTGAAACTGGAACGGCGGCTCCGCGAGGCAACCGAGGGCGGCGAAATAGATTTTCGCGATGGCGCCTTCATGGCCCATGAGCTCGGCGATGTCCTTCGATTCGCTGATGTTTTTCCGGAGGATGCCTATGGTTTTGATACGGAGTTCGACTTCGACGTTCTGGGCGTTTTTGTTGTAGCGGCGGAGGACGGTGAGCTGGTTATGCGCTTTGGCCTCGACAATCTGCTTCGCCAAGGCGAGGGCAAAGGGGGTGTCCTGCAGGAGAATCTGCTTTTGCTGGCGGAATACGTTGACATGGCGGGTGGATTCGAGCCGACCGTAGTATTTCCCACTGTGGGAGAGCCAGGTGACGGGGATTCCTTTTTCGAGGAGTTCGGCCGCCGCGTTGGCGGAGAGCTGCACGGCACCGATGAGGACGAGGCCCTCCAGCAGTTCCTCGGGGACTTCGGCAATCCGTTCCTGGTTGCGGGCGATGACGAAGCGGCCCCCCTGCTTATAGACGCTGGTGCCGTCTTCGGTGATATAGAGAAAGCTCATGCTGCACCTCCGTTTTCGTTCCGGTCGTTATCGGTTGCGTTTTCTTGCTATCATTATATCACGAAATTCCAGCGGATGATGACCGGAATTCGCCTGTTGTCTTTTTCTTGCTGAAAGATGGCAAGAAAACGGGGGTTCTCAGCGAATATGGTAGCAGGCGGGAATCGGCGCCTTTCGTTGGATGGCGGCGCGGCAATCCCTCCCCGGAGAGGGACCAGGGCGGGTCGGCGTATCGCCACGCCAGGAGGTGGGAAGATGAGGTCGGCGCAGGTACGGAAAGGATGTTCCGCCGTTTCCCTGGGAGCGCGGCGGCACACGGAGGGCATAAGAAAAGCCCCGGAAGCCCGGGGCTTTTCTTATGCCGTTACGGATTCGTTCATAGCGGTTTGAATCCAGCCGTTGATTTTTTCATACATATTTCGCTGGTTGCCAACGGATTCGCCGTACAAGATTCTCAGCATGTGCCAAAAAATGTCAAGCATTTCTCCCGGTTCAATATTCGTCCAGGAGATGAATCTATCGCGGTCAATGTTCGTTATCCTATGTGCCAGCTGGTTTCGGATATCCAGAAGCGTATGCTTCGAAATCTTCCGGTTGTCATAGTTGATGATTCGTCCCAGATCGTTGAGCAGGCTGTCATGCTTTTCTTTATCCTTGACTTCGCCGCTCGTTTCCAGATACTGGCAGATGTAATGCATCGTCTTGGCAGAAATCTCGGTATTATCGTTTAATCCGATATGGTTGAATTTTTTATCCATGAAAGCTAACATATCGGGAGCATTCTGCTTCAGTTTCGCCCGCTTGAAGAACAGACGATTATCCCATTCGTCGCAAACGCTTTCCAGGGGAAGACGGGACTGCTCCTTCAGATAGGCCAGCAGGTATTCGTAAAGGAAGGGCACGATCTTTACGGCAAGCTGCGAAATCTTATCCTTCTTCGCGTCGGTTTGCATGGTGAGGAAGTATTCGACCAGGCGCTCTTTTGTTTCGGAATACGGCAATAGTTTCGTGTTGCCAAAGTGGTCGATAACGGAGCGGGCTTTGTTCAGCATGAGTTCCTGCCGGAACTTGGCGTGCCCGATGAGCTTTCTGGCTGTTTCCGGCATTTCCGGGATGGCTTTCGCCAATTCCAGCGCGGCGCCGTATTCGTAGGCGTTCACTAGAGAAAGGATGCGATTCTTTTCGCCGTAATACGCGATGGCGCGCATGGGCGGTTCCAGGCAGCGGTTCTCCGCCTGGGGGTCGTCGTCGAGATTTTGCTCGATCATCGCCTCGATGTCTTCATCGTCTTTCGCCGCCCGGTTTTCACGATTGGACGCTTTGGCGGGGGAGCTTACCTGTATGCCCTGGCACCAGGCGGCCTCTACGGCGGCAATGGCCATGAGTGTCTTGATCTGCGGCGTGCCCGAACTCAGGTTCAGGAGGATTTTCGCCTTGGGGTGGGCGGCATGGATTTCTTTGATGCTGTCGGGCAGGATGGGGAAGACCTCTTCCAGCAAATGGGCTTTTTCGATTTCGGTTCTGATTTCCTGAATTTCGATTTCCGGCATCAAGTGACGGATCACGCGGGTATAGCGATGATCACGGTCTTCCTTTTCCACCATTTCTTTCGTATAAAAGAGAACGACCATATCCGGGCGGTAGTGGCGCAGGATATGGAGGCAGGCGCCGTCGTAGCAATCCCGGACGGGGTCGGTATCCCCCAGGGGGGAGAAAAGGATTGTCTGGGGCTGGGAAACTTCGGTCATTGTCGATTCCTCCTGTTGTTTGAGATTATCTTAAACTGTGAACGGGGGTTCTGTAAAAGTTGCTTCTTGAAAGATGATTTCGACGTTGATGGTTCATTTCCTGCTTTTCGGCGGTTTGTTTTTGTCCGGCTTTGGCTGAGCCATACAGCCTTTGTGCCCCGTCCGGGAAGGATGCCCGGAACGGGGTGAGGTCACCTCCTGGCGGAATATCGTCCGCGTCGTTTGCTATCGTCATTATACCCGGCCTCCCGGTTTTGCCTTCACAAAATGTTTGCGAAGAAGCCTTTTATTTGTTTCTGTGGCATGATATAATTAATAGAGTATTAATTTGAAAAATTCAAATTTGCTGTTTAATTCTCGAGAGAGATCTGCAAGCATCATACAACCCCGAAGGAGATGAAGGAATGGAGCCCTGTACCGAGATTGAGAAAAAGGCGCTGATGTGGCGGCTGGCCGGAGCTGGTCTGACCGGCGCCGTGGAACTGGACGCCCCGTTGGAAAAGCTGTTCCGGGAAGCCAGTTCGCTTCTCCACGGAAAACCGCTCGGAAGCGAATCGCCACCTAAGAATTTGGCGAATGTATTCAATGTTTTTGGCGAGGAGCAGACGCCCCCGTGCTATTTCCCGGCAGTCGTGGAATCGGATGCCAACGCTTCGCTTAGCTATCCTGTGTCCGCGGAGGAGATGCCAACGTCAGACCCGCGCGCGGCGGCGGACTACTGGCAACGGGAGATGGAGAGGAAATCATGGAGCGAGCGTTCCATGAACGACCTTTTGCGTCTGACGGAAATCACCGCAGGCAGCCTCCCGTCCGCCGCGGATATGCCGGACGTTTCCCTGTGCGTCGACGCCAAACTGACGGCGTCGCTGGCCGCCTGCCTTCACGAATACATCCGGGAGACCGGCCTTCCCTCCACCCAGGAAGTGCCTGATGACGCGCCGGCCTTCTATCTGGTGTCGGGCGATTTGTCCGGCATCCAGCCCTTCATCTACACCATCCCATCGGCCGGCGCTCTGAAGAGTCTGCGCGGGAGGTCGTTCTATCTCGATGTATTGCTGGAGAATCTGGCGGACGAGATTCTCGCGTCGTGCGGACTGAGCCGGAGTTGCCTGCTCTATACCGGCGGCGGCCATTTCTATCTTCTGTTGCCGGCGATAGAGTCGGTGGAGGCGCGGCTGGCCTCCTTTGAGGCCGAGGTAAATCAGTGGTTTCTGGAGCATCTGGGCAGCCGTCTCTATCTCGCGCTGGGATGGGCGAAAGGCACAAAGGCCGAAATCAGAGGAGCCGCTAAGGGCGGTACGGGAATCCTGTACCGCCGGGTGAGCGAAATCATCACGCAAAAGAAACTCCGGCGCTACAGTACGCAGCAGCTACAGGCGATGTTCACCCCGGAGAGCGACGTGAACAAAGTGCGGGACAAGAGCCGGGAGTGCGGTGTCTGCCATACGTCGGCGTCGGCAGCGGATCTGAAGCCCTATCCGCCGGAAGGGGAAAAGGGAACGATGGCCTGCAAGATGTGCCGCAATCTATACGCCATAGGAGCGGCTATGCTGAAAGGCGACGGTTTCCTCATATCCGGGGAAAAGCGCGAAGACGCCCTGCCGCTGCCCGGACAAGGCCGGACACTCTACCTGACGGCGATTCCCGAGGGCGAAACGCCGGACACTGAGAGTTGTGTGCGGATTTACTGGAAGAACCAGATTTATCGGGAGGAAGGTCCGGCCGCCTGCCTGTGGCTCGGCGACTATGTGACACGCAACAACGGGCAGGTCATCGAGTTTGAGGCGCTGGCGGAGGAGAGCGGCGGCGAGACGGGCATCGACCGTCTGGGCGTACTGCGGGCCGACGTGGACAATCTCGGCGCAGCCTTCATCGCGGGCTTCCCGGAGGAATACGCGACCCTGGCCCGGAGCGCGACGCTGTCACGGCAGCTCTCAGTGTTCTTCAAACGTTATATGAACGATCTCTGCCGGGGGCGGCTGGCGCCGGGGCAGGAGCCGTTCTCGCTGCTGGAGGCGAAGAAGCCCGCGAATCGCAAGGTGCATATCGTGTACTCCGGCGGTGATGACCTTTTCTTCGTCGGGGCATGGGACGACCTGATCGAGCTGACGGTGGACATCCACCGCGCGTTCCAGCGATTCACGAACGGGAAACTGACCTTCTCAGCGGGCCTGGGCTTCTTCAAACCCGGCGTCCCCATCGCGACGATGGCGCGGGAGACAGGCCGCCTTGAGGACGCGGCGAAGGACAATCCCGGCAAGGACAGCATCGCGCTCTTCGGTACCCCCGCTGCCACATCAAGCGGCGACACCGAAGCGGAGAAGCCCCAGCGGTATCACTGGCAGGAGTTCATCGATCAGGTCTGCGGCGAGAAGCTGGCGTTCCTGCGGGATCATTTCTCGAAAGTGGCGCAGGACGGAGACGAATCGAAGCTCTCCACGGGCATGAGCGGCTTCTATCGGATACTCGAGCTTCTGCGCGAGGACGAATCAATTCATCTGGCGCGCTTCGCCTATGCGCTGGCCCGGCTCGACCCCGGCAGCGGAGCAAAGGCGGGCGCGTACCAGGCGGTGCGGGATACGTTTTATGACTGGTACAAGAAACAGGACGACCGGCGTCAGCTTCGGACGGCTCTGGAGCTGGCGGTCTACAGATTGAGGAAAAAAGATTGAGGAGGAGAGGCAAATGGCGGATATCGCAGCCGAGGCGGAAAAGGTCATAAAAAGCCTGATACATGAGGACAGAAGAGGGAAAATGGTCATCGACCTGAAGACGAACCAGATCCGCAAGGTCCTGACGGCGGTGAACTCGCTGACGGGCCGGATTGACGTGTACCGGGCGAAGCACGGGCAGACGGACGTCCTGCCCGTGGATTTGGCGGCGGAAGTCAAATATCTGAAGATAAAGTTCATCTATCAGGCAGGGCGGGAAAACGCGGTAAAGTCTTTCGTCGACAGGGCGAAGCTGATTAACCAGATCGACGCCATCGGGACGAGCATCCCGAAATACGAAGAGTTCGCGCGCTACATCGAGGCGCTGGTGGCATACCATAAATTCTATGGAGGAAGGGATAAATAAATGAGCGACAACAACGAGAAAAAGCAGAAAGCCCTTCGGGGCAAGCTGGACATCGCCGCGACTCTGCGCCTGGAGACGGGCCTTCATATCGGGGCGTCGAAGGATTTCGCGCCCATCGGGGCGGTGGATTCGCCGTTTATCCGCGACCCGTTTTCCCGTCAGCCAATCATCCCGGGCAGTTCGCTGAAGGGCAAAATCCGTTCGCTGCTGGCGCGCAGCTTGTCGGACAGCTATATCATGAAAAAGCTCGAGGACGAGCCTTACTCCGTCCAGCGCCTCTTCGGCAGCGCCAACGAGAGCAACAAGGGCGGAATCGCTTCACGCCTCCAGTTTTTCGATATCCGGATGACGGAGGAGTCCGTCCGGCAGTTTGAAACCATGGAGCTCGATACCTATATCGGCGAGGTGAAGTTCGAGAACGGCATCGATCGCGTGACGGCGACGGCCAATCCGCGCCAGATCGAGCGCGTACCCGCCGGGGTGGAGTTCGCGTTCCGCCTTGTCTATAACATCGAGGCGCCGGAAGAAGTCATGGAGGATATGGGGCGTCTGGCGGACGGGCTGAAGCTCCTGCAAATGGATTATCTGGGCGGCTCCGGCTCCCGCGGCTACGGGCGCGTCTCGCTGCGTGATTTCAGCGTAAATATTTTCACGATGGACGAGAAACAGACGGCGGATATAAGGTCGAAGCTCGACGAAATCAAGGCGCTGCTGGAAGGCAGCCGGGTATCATGAGGTACTATATCTATCCGCTGCGGTTCGATACCCCGGTGCATTTCGGCGCGGCGGAGCAGGGCGGCAAACTGGAGCAGGTGCGTCCCGGCTATCCCTCGGATACGCTGTTCAGTGCCCTTTGCTGCGAACTGGCGGGAGACGAGGAGCGGCTGGGCCGCTTCGTCAGTGACTTGCGCGAAGGCTCGCTGGCGCTCTCTGACCTTTTCCCCTGCGCGTGGAAGGACGGAACCCTCTCCCTGTACCTGCCGAAGCCGCTCCTGCTCACCGCCGCCGCTCCGGAAAAGCCTCACCAGTCTCTGGACGAGGTTCGTCGCGACGCTACCCGGCGGAAAAAGCAGAAGAAACTGGCCTATATCCGGGCGGGGCGGATGCGGGAATACCTCTCCACCCTTCCTGCCGGAGAGGACTTTTCCGACGAACTCGATCGAGGGCGGGAGTTTCTGACCGAGCGCGTGAATATGCGCGGTGACGAGCCCCTGCCGTACTATGTGGCGGCGTTCTCCTTCGGCGGGGACACAGGCCTCTATCTCCTGGCGGGCGTCCGGGACGAAGGGGCGGCGGCGGAGCTGTCGCGCCTCCTGACGCAGCTTGGCCTCTCGGGCATCGGCGGCAAGCGCAGCAGCGGCTATGGGAAATTCCACCTCGACGGCGAGCCGGTCCCTCTCCCCGATGGCGGAGAAGACGCGACCGCCCTCGCCGCCATGCTGGCGGACGAGTCCGCGCCCTGGCAGATGACGCTCTCTCATCTGTTGCCCGCGCCGGAGGAGACGGAGCCTTTGGCGGAGGGATACTACAACCTGGTAAAGCGCGGCGGCTTCGTGACGCCGCTTCCGGGCGAATACGAGCAGAAAAAGAACAGCGTCTATATGCTGACGGCGGGCTCATGCCTGCGGAAGCGGCTCGCGGGCCGCGTGGTCTCGCTGGGCGAGAGCGGCGGGCATGACGTGCTGCGCGCGGGCAAAGGACTGTATGTGGGGTTGGCGGTATGAATATGAACAAACTGGAATACAAGACCTACGAGCTGACGTGCGTTTCCCCGGTGCATATCGGCAACGGGGAAAAACTGCGCGCTTTTGAGTACCTGTACGACCGCTCGCGGCAGGAGGCTTATTTCCTTGACGAGAGCAAGTGGATCCGCTTTCTCGCGCGGCATGATCTGATGGACAGCTTTGCCGGGTATCTGGAGCGGACGGCGAAGGCCCTGAAGCAGAAAGGCCCGTTCAGCGGGCAAAACGTATGGGAGTGGCTGCGGGGCAAGGATATTCCCGAAGACGAGATTCACTCCCTCGTGGCCCGGACGGCGCAGGCGGCGACGAATACGGTCGACCCCGAGGGACGCGGCACGCTGAACGACATCGTCTGCCAATCGGCGCTGCCGGACGGCTGCCCGTATATTCCTGGCTCGTCCATCAAGGGAGCGCTGAGAACCGCGCTGCTGCACCGGATAATCCGAAAGGACGAAAAGCTGCGGGCGAAGTATTGGCGAAATCTGGAATCGGTAAAACGGGACGCGAGAAATCCCCGGGACTTCGTCAGGAATATGGGGCGCACGTCGAAGGATTTGGAGGTTGAGGGCCTGTCGCGTTTGGACATCAGGGGTGAAAGGCCCAGCCAGCGGGTCACAAACGAGGCGAAAAGCGCGTTGCGCGGTCTGCTCATCGGCGATGCCGCGCCGGTGGACAACGGCCTGCAAACGGTCATCCTGCAAAAAATCGACGCGACCACGAAAGCTGACAAGACGGGCAATACGGAAAAAGGACTGCCCCTCTTCCGCGAATGCCTGCCGGCCGGCGCGAAACTGCGTTTTCAGGTCACGATCGACAAGAGCATGATGCGGACACTCGGTATTGATTCTATGGACGCAATCTGGGAGTGCGCGCGGGAGTTCACACAGGATAGTATGCGGGCCCAGAAGGAGATTTTCGGAGCGGAGTACGCGGGCGAATTTGCCGAGGCGGCAAACGCCGGGCTTTTGCTCGGCGGCGGCGTCGGTTTCCACGCGAAGAGCCTGATTGCCTCATTAGCCCCGTCGCCGGAGGCCGCGCGGGCCTTCATCGTCGACTTCCTCGACCAGACCTTCAGGAACCATAAGCACGCGACGCTGGACAATCGGATCTCGCCGCGCACGCTGAAGCTCACCCGCGACCGCAACAACTCGCACATCATGGGGCTTTGCGAGGTATCTTCATGCTGAAGCTGGTGGAAATCCCCTTCACGCTGCCGTCAAAAGGCCGGTTCAGCCCCTCGATGGGCTCGATTTTCCACGGCGCCTTGATGGAGCGTATTCCCGGGGAGTGGGCGGAGCGGCTCCACGCGGAGGGGCTTCGCCCTTACAGCCAGTACCTTTTCTACGACTACCGGGAGCGTTGCTGCCGGTGGCGGCTCGGCTTTCTGACGGAGGCGGCTTCGTCGCTTCTCCTGGAATCAATCGGCGCGCCGGGCGAGCTTTTCCTGAAGCAGAAGGGCTACGCGGTCAAGCTCGGAGCGCCGCGCCTCGTCCGGGAAACAGACTACGACGCGCTGGCGGACGGAATCTTCCCGAGGAAAGAAGCGCCGCGGGGCGCCCGGATCGATTTCTTGACAGTGGCGAGCTTCCGGCAGGGCGGCGCCTACGTCATCCTGCCCGAAGCGGCGCTGATTTTCCAAAGCCTGCAAAGCCGCTGGGACGCTTTTTCCCCGAAAATACGGCTGGACGCGCCGGAGCTTGGCCGGCAACTGGCCGAGTGCTGCCGCGTCACCGCCTACCGTCTGGAGAGCCGTCCCTTTTCGGTGGAGGGGCAAAAAATCAACGGCTTCACGGGGAGCCTCCGGCTTCGCTTCACCGGCAACGATATGACACGGCGGCTGATGGGGCTTCTCCTGTCGCTGGCTCCGTTCTCCGGCGTCGGCATCAAGACGGCGCTGGGCATGGGCGCGACGGCCACGCGGCTCGACTACGCGCCGCAACGCGAAAACGCCGGACACGTCCGGAAGGATGACCGCCCGGAGCAGGAAAATCCGTGAATTTGGCGAATAATAAGATTAAAGGAATAGGGTTAAATTGTCTAAAAATCCTGTACAATTTGCGCCGCGCCAGATGGCTGTAAGCGTCATTGGCATCGAAGGGAGGTCTGGGTCATGGATTGGAACGTACTTACGCCTCTCCGCCGCAAATCGCGTTTTGAGCCCAAGCGGGGCGCGGGATAGCGGAGGCAGGATTTTGACTCACCCTTCCCCGCAAGGGGACGGAAACAGGTCA
>JAEEGN010000241.1 GCA_016280345.1 Selenomonadaceae bacterium
GTCGGAAAAGAGGAGCCGGATGTATGCAAGAGCCAGGGATTGACGTCTGTTTCGTCTCGATGCCGTTCTCCGACGTCACGATGCCTTCGATGGCGCTTTCGCTGATGAAGTCATGCCTGACGGAAGCGGGCATCGCTTCGACGATCGGGTACGAGCATTTGCGGTACGCGGCCCGTCAGGGGATGGAGAATTATCGTTTGATGACGCTGTCCCGCAACGATTATCTCGTGGGCGAGATGGTCTTTGCCCGGGCGGCGCACGGCAGCGGTACGCTGCGGTCGCTTGAGGACTACGTCCGCTGGATGCTCGAAGTCCGTATGCCACAGAGCGGCGCGACGCCGGCCGAGGTGGAATCGTCGAGGACCCGGTGGCTGGAAAAGCTGGACGAATGGCAGCGGGACGCGGAGGATTTTATTGAGGAAGCCGCTGGCCGCGTGTTGGCCTGTCATCCGAAGATTGTCGCCCTGGTCTCAATGTTCCAGCAGACAAACGCCAATATCGCGCTGGCCCGCCGGCTCAAACAGGAAAAGCATCCGCCGCTTGTCGTCGTGGGCGGCGCGAACTGCATGGGTGGGCTGGGGGCGGCGCTGATCGAGCATATCGAGGCCTACGATTACGTTTTCATCGGCGAGGCCGACGAGATTTTCGCCGAGGTCTGCGGCCGGCTTTTGCGGGACGGCGGGATTCCCCCGAAGGATCTGCCCTACGGCGTGATGTCCCGCCGCTCGCCCCGGCCGAAGACGACGGTGCACCGGGTCACGAAGGACGTGGAGACGCTGCCGTTCCCCGATTTCGACGATTATTTCCGCACCCTGCAGGAGGTTTTCCAAGAAACGAAGATCCTGCAGTTCATGGTGGAGGGGTCCCGGGGCTGCTGGTGGGGGCGGAACAAGCCCTGCACTTTCTGCGGGCTGAACGGCCCGGCGCGCAATTACCGGGAGAAGACGACGAAACGGCTGGCGGACGAAATCGAGACGCTGGCGGCGCGCTATCCCAAGGCGAAGGTTTGCGTGTTCACCGACAGCATTCTGAGCCACCGGCAGATGAAGGAGCTGCCGGCCGAGATCAAGGCGCGGGGCATCAAACTGCGTTTCTTCTCCGAGATCAAGGCGAATATCACCGAGGAGGACGTTCGTTCCCTGGCGGAAATCGGTTTCATCCATCTCCAGCCGGGTATCGAGAGCCTGCAGGACGATATCCTGGAGATCATGAACAAGGGCTGCCGCGCCATCCGGCAGATCGAGACGCTGAAAAGCTGCCGTACTTACGATATAATGGTAGCCTGGAATCTGCTCTGCGGGTTTCCCGGCGAGCGGGAGGAACCGTTCGCCGAGCTGGCGGCGCTTTTGCCGAAAGTCATGCATTTGCCGGCCCCCAATCAGTTCATCCACATCACGTACCAGAGGTACGGCGAATACACGGAGAACCCGGAAAAGTACGGGCTGGAGCTGAAGCCCGCCGAGGTGTATTCTTTCTCCTACGCGGACGAGGATTTCATCCGGCGGTCGGCGTATATCTTCGAGCCCGTCGATCCGGAGAAGCGCCGGCGTTACTGGGACGTGCGCCTCAAGGGCGAAAGCTACCGCAAGGTGCATGAGCTCGTCCGGGATTGGGTGAGGCACCGCGGGAACCTCCAGCGGCTTGATATGTTCGACACCGGCGACACCATCGACGTTTACGATATGCGGAAGATTTCGCGGCACGCGGTTTATACCCTGGAAGGGGCGAGGGCCGCGCTCTACCGTGCCGCGCGCTCGGTACGGCAGGAGGGGCCGCTTCTGGCGGAGCTGTCGCCGGCGTACGCGGAGGACGAGCTTCGCGCCGCGCTGGACTGGCTCTGCGCGGAGAACCTGATGGTGCGCATCGGCCACGAGTATCTGGCGCTGGCCGTCGATATGAAGGCGAAGAAGTCCGGGACAGGGAAATAAAGAGGGAGCGTGGAGCATGAGCGATTGGGAGATCAGGAACGTGATCAGTCCCGCGTGTGACGACGCGGCGTACATCCGCGAGGTAGCGCAGACGAAGCGGGCGCTGGAGCTCTGGACGATGGAGCCGGGCTTTCGGAGCGCGTTCCTCGCCGCGCCGGCGGAGACGCTGGCCGCCTGCGGCCTGTCGGTGGACGCGTTTGCGGTGAAGGTCCTCTGCGACCCGGAGACGGCGATGGCATACCGGGAGAAGCCGCCGGAGGCGTTGCCGCGGGCCGCCCGCCGCTATCGCGCCTTTCTGCGGGAAAAAATCGAGGGACGCGAGCGCATGGCCCGCGAAGACTGCGTGCCGGCGCATCCCGCTTTCCGCGCCTGGCGGCTCCGCCAGCGCAACCGCTGCTGGGTGGAACTGGGCAAGCGGAACGAGTCCCTGATTCACGTGCCGCTGACCTTCGAGCTGGATCTCGGCTGTTCGGTGGGCTGCCCGTTCTGCGGCGTCATGGCACCGCGGCACCAGAAGGTCTGCCGCTACGACGAGGACGCCGCGCTCTGGAAAGGCATCCTCGCTTTCGCCAAGGAGACCATCGGCGACGCGGCGGGGCACGCCACCTGTTACTACGCCACCGAGCCCCTCGACAATCCCGACTACGAGAAGTTCGTCGACGACTTTTTCGACGTCTTCGGCATCGTGCCCCAGATGACCTCGGCGGCGTCCATGCGCAATCCGGAACGCACCCGGGCCTATTTGACGGAAAGCCTCAAAAAAAACCGCCGCGTCCACCGTTTCTCGGTGCTGAGCCTCGACATCCTGCACCGGATTTTCGAGACGTTCACGCCGGAGGAGTTGCTTTGCGTCGAGCTGCTGCCCCAGTTCGCCGAGGCGCCGGGCAATATGTTCGCGAGCGCGGGCCGCGCCCGGAAAAACGCCGCCGTCCACGTGGAGACGGCGGAGGACGGCAACACGATCGCCTGCATCAGCGGTTTCATCGTCAATATGGCGGAAAAGTCCGTTCGCCTGATTACGCCCTGCGGCTCGTCGGAGGAGCGCCCCACCGGGGAAATCCTCGTCGCCAAGGAACGCTTTACCGATCTGGAGGACTTCAGGCGCGTCCTCGTCTCCATGATTGATCGCTATATGCTCCCGGAACTGCCCAAGGATCAGCCGCTCTGCCTTCGCCCCGGCATATCTTTTGAAAAGATGGCGGAGGGCATCGCGTTTTCCCACGCCAAAACGCTGCGGCTGAAATTCCTCGGCACCGACGACCTCCCCGCCGGGTTGTACCATGACGTGTTGGACAAGTTGCGGGCGGGCGGCAGGAGTGCCTACGACGTCGTCGGGGAATTGATGGAGGAAAGGGACGCGTTTCCGGCGCACGTGCTGTTCATCCTGAAGAAGTTCGAGCAGGCGGGGCTGTTCCTGGAGCCCTACGAAACGCCGGGCCCATCATCGTCATAACGACTGGCGGCGGAAACGCGGGTCATTATGATATAGAAGCATTTTTTCAAGCAGGGAAAGGATGGTAAGAATGGCAGACAAGAAGAAGAACGCCGTGATTTACGGCAACGTCGTCGTGAAGTGCTGGGAGGACGAGGCGTACCGGAAGCGGTTCCTCGCGGACCCGGAGGAGGTGCTCACCGAGGCGGGGTTCGTCGTCGAGGAAGGCGTAACCTACAAGGTCATTGAGGCGCCGAAGCTGGTCGAGTACATCGTGTTGCCCTGCACGGGCACGAAAGAAGCCGTACAGGAGATGGCGATGCGATTCCTGAACAAGGTGGAGAAAAATGACGCCGTCCTTCCGGAAGGCGTGGAGGTTCGCATCGTCCAGAATACCGACGACGTGCGCTATCTGGTCCTGCCGGTTTCCCCGAAAGCCCTGACGAAGGCCGAGCTGGCGATGGTGGCGGGCGGCGACGCGGTGCAGACGGAAGTCAGCGTGTATGAACAGGTGGTGGAGTCAACCTCGGAGGCCACGACTACGTCCACGACGGTAGAGGTCGGCATCGAAGTCGTGGCTTGCGGCGTAGTCGTCGTGATTTGATGGTTTCGCGGAGGGCGCCGGAAGGGAAAGACGGTCCGGCGCTTTCCTTTGCCCCGGAGACGATGGGGCGCGTCCGGGCCGGTACGGAAAGACGCCGTAACCGTCCGGACGCGCCTTTTTTGCGGCCGGCGGCAGACGGCGGAACGTGGGTGAAGCACGCGGGGGATACGCCCCGGTACGCCAGCTTTTCCTGGGAGCGTCGCGCCAAAAAACCGTTATGTTAGCCATAAAGAAATGACATAAGGGGCCTGTGTGAACGCCGGTACGCCCGTGCGCTGATGAGGGATTTCAGACGACCGTATTTTTCCGTGCCCCCCGGCCGCGGATGAAAAGGAGCAGCCCGAGGGACAAATGCTGGCAAAGGAAGGCAAGCGGGAATTGCTGCTGGCGCCGGGGCAGCTGAGTGAACGGGAGCAGCGGAACATTGAGATGATGTTCTGAGGGGCATGGGCAACAAGGAAATCGCGAAAGCGCTGGATATTTCCCCGGCCAACGTGGGCGTCATCCTGTTCCGCGCCATGGGACCCCTGCATCAGATACTGGGACGGGAATGATGGGGGCTCTTTCCTGACGTGGCAATCCTCGCTTGCATTGTTCGTGCGTCATGAAGCATATCGAGAAAAAAGACAGGCGCACCGTAAGGGAGCCTGTCTGAAAAACGTTATGAGGGCTTGCAGAAACGACCGCAATCCATTATGATAAAGACAACATTTCATACAGAACAGGAGGAATTTAGATGGCGGACAATAAGCAGAGCAAAGTGAAGTACGGCGAGATCATCGCTAAGTGCTGGGAGGACGAGGCGTATAAAAAGCGTTTCCTGGAAGACCCGAAGGACGTTTTGCGGGAAGCCGGCGTCGCCGTCGAGGAGGGCGTGACCTACAAGGTCATCGAGCAGCCTAAGCTCGTCCAGTACGTCGTACTGCCCTGTATGGACACGAAAGAAGCTGTGCAGACACTCGCCAAGAGCCTCCTGAACCAGGTCGAGAAAAAAGAGGACATCATCCCTGGGGGCGCGGAGGTTCGCATCATCCAGAACACGGACGATATCCGCTACCTGATCCTTCCGGCGTCGCCGAAGTCCCTGGCGGAGGCGGAGCTCAGGATGGTTGCGGGCGGCCAGCAGTATGAAGTGCAGACCGACTTCGTGGTGGAAACGGTGTCGGCTGAGGCGGAAGTCACCGTCACGACGACGACGGCCGCGGCCGAAGCCGAGATCGCGGTCGTCGTCGTCCTGGTCTGATCGTATCCCCCTGTTTCCCGGGGCGGCGCACAGACCACGCCGAATCATCTCCGGAATCAGACGGTCCTTTTTCAATCCATACCATCGGAAGACAAAAAACCGCTCGCGTTTTTCGCCGGGACAAGGTTCCGGGAACGAAGGACGTGAGCGGTTTTTTCTGTCGTTTTTTCCGCCTTTGGGCCAAGCGGCGTTACAATCCGCCGCCCAGCGGGGACGTTAACGGGACAAATACGGCGCCGTCGGCCTTGTGATCCTGGTCATCCTGCCAGGTGATCCTCTTTACGCCGACCATGCGCAGATTTCCCGTGCCGTCCTGGTAGAGGAGCTCTTCCTTCTCGATGTACTGCTCGCCGAAGGTGAGGAGATAATGCCGGCAATCCGTGTATTGCAGGACGTTGCCGGATACCGGCCGGGCGGTCATGGTCCACATATCCACCTGGCGCTTGCTTCGCGGCCACGAGATCTCTACGCCGTACCAGCCTTTTTCGGCCGGGGTGATCGTGAGCCCGACGCGGTCGTTGCTTTCTTCCTCCCAGAAACCAATAAAGGCGTCCGGCGAAGGGTCCGACGCCTGGTACTCGACCACCGCCGCCGGGGCAGCGTTTGGCATGGCGCAGGCGAATCCGGCCGGCAGCAGGGCGATAATCGCTGCCGCCAGGACGGCCTTCCAAATAAGCGCAGTAAATGCGTGCATCGTTACCGCTTCCTTTCTTCGATCGTTTCCGCGCTGGATCACGGCGTATCAAGCCCCTCGATGAACTGCCCGTCCACGTACCCCGCGGTTCCGTCCTCCAGCCGGACTTTGGCCCAGTTGAAGTCAGCGAATTTTTCCCCGGGCTGCCGGACAAAACCATCTACCGTCAGCGGATCGCCGTCGTTCTTCACGGCCAGGACCGGGCTGCCCGTGTCGGGCGCCTGGCGAACCTGCACGCCGTCGCCCCTGATGGCAGCCGCTCCTATCATCCGGCGGAAGCGGATCTCCCCGCCCCGGTCGCTGACGGTCGCCTTGCCCAACTGCATCAGTTCGCCGTCCTTGTCCAGCAGGACCGAAAAGGCATTGGTGGTGACCGCCTCGGGCCCTTCCCCGCTATAGAAATCCGTCAGGCGGATAAAGGTCGCCGGATTCTCCAGCACCTCCGGCGCGAACAGCGTGAGATACCGGTGCAGGTACAGCGCGTTGATGGAAGTCATCGCCGTCCCCGTAAAGGTGCTCCAGGTAATGCCAACCCAGGAAGGGTCGCCGTGGTAATCTTCCTTTACGAAGAGAAAACGGTAATCGCGCGGCTGCGACTCCATCGCGATATGCAGGTTTTTCTCCACCGTCAGTTCCCACATATCCGGCTTCGCCGGATTGGAGACCGTGAGATGGTAATAATCGCCAAAATACGAGGTGTCCCCGAGCTCCTGGAGGAAGTAGGCGTTGGAAGACAGCTCCTTTTTGTAGAAGCTTCGCCCGTTATAGGAATCCTCATAGGCGTACAGGATCATGGCCAGCGGATACCACGCCGTCACCTCGCCGGACCACTCGTAAGTCCCATCCAGCGCCGGGCTGCAGCGGTAAGCTTGTGCTTCTCCCTCCCCGGGGAAAGAGAACCCCACTTGTTCCCCGAAGGCGGTGCTGAACCGTTCCGGTATGATTTTTTTGCCAAATTCCAGGGAATGGCGCATATTCTCGCCGGTCAGGCGAATCCCCGATTCCCCCGCGCCGGCGGAAGGCGTCTTCCAGGAATATATGGTCGCCAGCGCTTCCGTGACCTGCCCGTTGGTGTCATAGGCTTCCAGCGTAATGTACGGGGCGCCGCCGGCGCTTTTCATCGAGCGCTGCCCGGGCCCCGCCAGGCCCTTTCCGCTCAGCGTGACCACGTACATCCTGGCAACGACGTTGCCGGTTTCATCCCTTTTTTCATAGACGCCGTCCTGCGGCCGAACCGCCTGGACGGTGGCGGCGATCAGCAGCAGCGTGGTCGTCATGAGAACGGTGTAAAGCGCATGCAGGCGTTTCATTGGCAATCCCTCCCGGTGGTAAATGAAGTGAGTGAATCCGCGGCGTATGTCTCTTCTGCGCGTATTGTAACGCAATCATGAGGCAAATGCAATACCGGAACGGGGGCGTTGGCGGGCAAAAGGAAAGCCCCGCTCAGGCGGGGCTGACGTCATCTTTGGAACGGAACGGGTAGCGAAGCAGGGCGACGACGCAGGAAACCGTGAATTTGAGGACCAGCAGCATCGCCAGGACAAAGGGACCGACGTTTTCGAGGAGCACCAGAAAGAGAAACCAGGCGAAAAGGAGACCGAGAGGGATTGCGACGAGACCGAGGAGCACCATTGTCATTGTTCCCACCGCCTTTCATGATTTGTCCGATTATCCTGATTGTACTAAGCCGAAGCGAATCTGTCAATCGTATTCCGATGATTCCTTCGCATAAAATAGTTCTCGCCAGAGGTCGTAAAAAACGAAAGCGCCCATTACCCTGTGATGCATGCCTGGCGGCAACAAAAAGGGAGGACTCTTTCGTGGAAACTATTGCATCAGAACGCAGCGAAAAAATTAAGGGGACAAACGACAACGCAGCGACAGCGGAAGGAATAAGGCACTACATCGAGACGCTGATATGCAAGGCAGTGGGTAAAGCATTGGAACGGATTGACGACGAACTTGCCGGGCAATGCAAAGCGAAAGGCTGGAAAACAGAACGCCGGGACGAGCAAAAAATCCATGCAATCTACGGCGCAGTAGCATTCAAGCGGCGCTCATGAAGAACGAGGGGGAATCAAAGAGCATTTACCCGCTCGACCACGAGCCCGGCATCCGGCCATACCAAAGATACAGCGCCTGCATCATGAGCATTTGCATTGCCAGGAATACAGATTTGATGCAGGGAAAAAATATACCGAGAACGTCCAGACACATACTTCCCGGACATCCGCTTGTCATTTTTCAATATTCATGTTATAGTATGTATAAGCATTTTTTCCGTGTTGGTGTTTGCCATGACCGCCCTCGTCTCCTCCTTGTCGCGGGCGGTTCCTTCTTTTACAGGCCCCGGACGGGGCGGTAAAGAGGCATGCCAAAAAACAAGGCTTCCGGGGTATTTCCCGGAAGCCTTTTCCCTTTCTCTTCCCTGTTCTACACCATCGGGCACAAGCTGAATGCGCGGTCCGGGCAGGGGCGGCAATTCTTGCGCCAGCGACAGGCAGCGCAGAAATCGTAGCGCGGCTCCTCCCGGCGCAGACATTGGATTTCCTTCGCTTTCTCCCAGTAGGCGCCCAGCGTCGCCTCGCCGCCCTTCTTCACGCCGTCCTCCGGCGGGAGGTACAAGCAGGGGGCGAAGCGTCCGTCGGCCCGGAGCGCCATGGTCGCGCGCCCCGCCATGCAGCCGATCTCCTGGCCCACGTTGATATTCCCCGCCAGGATCTTCTCACCCAACGCGGCCCTCATCTCCGAGAAGCAGGGATCCGCCACCGTCATCATCAGCGGCTCATCCAAATCGCGGTCCCGCATACGATGCTTCCAGACGGTTTCCACTAGCGCGTCGAAAGCTTCCCGCGAAAAGCGGCCTTCGGACGCTTCCCGTTCGGCGGGCCGATGGGTGACGATGAATTCCCGTACGCCCATCGGTTCGGCCATGGCCAGCAAGGCGGAGAGCCGGCCTTCCTCTCCGGCGACATACGGCCACACCACATGAAGGAACGGCCCTTCCTGATTGTCGCAGCCGGCGCCGATGTCCCGCAGTGTTTCCAGCGTCCGCCGCCCCTCGGCACCGTCGCCCCGAAGCTCGACGAATATCTCCTCCGGCTTCTCTTCGAGGACGCGCCGCAGCCATTCGCGGGACACGGGACGGCCGATCGCCACCTCCGTCGCCATCGACGCGTCACGGCAGGCGGCCATGACGCGCCCGATGTCCTCATAGTTCTCGCCGCCGTAAAGCCGCACCGCGCACACGTGCTCGGTGGCGCACGCCGCGACGTGCGCCAGCGCGTCATCCATCGCCATCCGCCCCGACGCGCCCGTCAACTCCATATCGAGGCGCAAGGGGCGGTCATAGTAGGGAAAGAACCAGTGGACAAACTTGGGCGTCGCCTCCAGATAGGCTTTCGCCTCGTAAATGCGCCCGCCAAGGTAATTCAGCTTGAAATAGACGAACCATGTCTGGAGAATCGGGTTGGCGTCGGGGGGCATCTGAATCCACCGCCGCACGGCCGCAGCCTTCGACGGCAGGGCCAGCCCCTTCTCCACCAACAGATCGAGGGCGCGCTCCGCGGCGTCGGGGTTCTTGCCTTCCCAGTACGTTTCCAGCCCGATCTTTTCCCCGACATGGTCTTCCCATACGTCGAGGGCCAGAGCGAATCTGTACCCCTTTTCCCAGGGCGCGAAAGCCGCCATCAGCGCCGCCGTGTCGCCAGGCCATTCAAAATCGATCAGATTGTCCGCCAGCATCCGTAGCGATGGATAACTGAGCACGAGGCGCAGCCCCGCCTCCGCCCCCCGGCTCGTCATGACACCCACCTGCTTGAAGATGACGTCGTCGGGCATCGCCGAGAATATCCGCTCCAACATCGGGCGGAGCCGCTTCGCGGTGGCCTCCCCCGCGTAAAGGGGCAGCGTCTGATCGAGGAAAATCTCATCGTACCGCGTATTGCCGTCGCCAAGACTGGCGAAATAACACGCCTCGATGGGGCCGCCGTCGGCAAACTGTTCATAGTCGATCTCCACCCATTCGCCCTTGATCAGCGGGACGCCCTCCACCTCGCGGTTCAGGATATAGTCCACATAGCGCGCCTCGTCGCCGAGCCGGACCTCCAGTCCCTCCATCCGGCTGTCAATATCGCCAAACTGCGCCTCCACATTCTTCAGCGCGTCCATGCAGGCCTCGTCCATGAGTTCCGGCATCGGATGCCGCCGAAGATGGGCGAGAAAGTCTTTCGCTTTCAGCGTTTCCTTCGAAATCCGTCGTGTCATGACGTCAGTCCTCCTTGCAAAAACGCCGCAGAACCCCATTCCTGCGGCGTTTTTGATTGGCATTTACCCTTGGTGGTTTTTTGCGTTGCCAGTTGCTTCCTGAATCGGTGCTCCTCTGGCGCGATATCCGTAGACCATAGGCGTGGCAGCACACGTCATCTGATTGAATCTTTCAATCAGACCTCAGTATCAGTCCCCTTTGCACAAGTAACTTTCGCAAGGGCACTTATACTTTGCGCAGCCGCCACAACCGCCAGCGATATTCTTGAGCGCGGCACTGTCGAGGTCGAAGTCCTCGACTTCGGCGAGAAACGCCTCGGCCTCTTCCCGCGTCAGCTCGAAGCCCTGCGTCTTCGCCAACTTCACCAGTTCCTCCGGCGAGTCGCACTTCATGGCCTCCGCCAGCACTTCCCGCAAGATTTCTTTTCCGTCGATTTTCGGCATGATGGTCGCCTACTTTGCCATCTCCCCCTCCGTCCGGAGCGGAGAGAGAGATGGTTTCCATCAAGCGGATCCGTTTCCTTATCTGTACGGCTTGATCTTCATTTTGCATTCCCCGGAGCCCGGCGTCGGGGCTTCGTAGTCCTTATCGGCTTCTCCGAACCCTCCGGCCACTTTCCTGAGCTGCTCGCTGTCGAGGTCAAAGTCCGCGAGCTCGGCGAGGTACGCTTCGGCCTGCTCCTTCGTCATCCCGATGCCACGCTCTTTCGCCAGCTTCACCAGTTCCTCCGGCGAGTCGCACTTCATGGCCTCCGCCATCATTTCTTTTGAGATTTCTTTCCCGTCGACTTTCAACACGATGATTTCCTCCTCTTTTGATTTTCCGCTGTCAAAAAACGGCTGTCATCCGTCTCATTTCCAGGCTGGGAAGAGCTTCGCGTTGCATTCCCCTGCGCCCGGCGTCGGGGCTTCGTGGTCCACACCGATTTCTCCGGTCCCTCCGGCCACTTTCCTGAGCTGCTCACTGTTGAGGTCAAAGTCCGCGAGCTCGGCGAGGTACGCTTCGGCCTCCTTCGCCGTCATCTCGACACCGTGTTCCTTCGCCAGCTTGACCAGCGCCTCCGGCGTGTCGCACTGCATGGCCTTCGCCAGCAGTTCCTGCGAGATTTCCTTCCCTTTGAATTTCGGCATAATCCATCCCTCCTTTTCTTGTCACCATGATTTTATCTATGTCCTGAACGGAACGCGATACCGCATTGACGTCAATCGGGGCCGCTTGACGCCGGGCTGCCGGGCCTCTCCCCCGGCTCCGGGCAGCCCTTTTCCCAACGAATCACGCAAGGAAAGCGGCGCCTGCGGTAGCCGTCCCATCCGCCGCCACCGCCGGCCACTTCCCGGAGGCGTTCGCGTCGCTCCGGTCCGATTCTCTGAGGTGCGGTGTTTTTTTGCGTTTCTAATATATATTACGATTCAGGACCGAAAAAAAGGACATTTTTGGAAAAAAATTAAATTTTTTTTGCAGGCATTTCCTGCGCCCCTGCCACGCGGCAAGATTCACCCCAAAACCACAGAGTGGCCTGAAGAATTCTCACCCGCGTTTTGGACGGGATTCCCTCACCAGAATCCCTTGTCCCCCAAGACCGGGGGCCAATCCCCCCGGTGTCGTGTTCCGGGCATCCGGGTTTCGGGTGGGGCTTTTCCTTTCCTCACCCCAGGAACCGCACGCCCAGCATCGTGATGTCATCAGACTGCTCGGCGCCGTTCGCGTGGGCATCGATGTCGCCCCGGATCGCCGCCAGGATTTCTTTGACGGAGGCGGCGGTCGTCCCCACCCGGTCCA
>JAEEGN010000242.1 GCA_016280345.1 Selenomonadaceae bacterium
CTTTGTGTAAGTACAAGCGGTTCTGCATAGCGGAACGTGCCATATTTCGCGGGCAGGTACAGGCGGTTATTTTGAGAATCATTATATTGGCTATGGGGATGCCATGAATATAGTTCCTTCATTTTCTTTTCGTCTCTGATAATTTCTCCAATCTGCATATATCCGTAGATGATATGACGGACAGGAGCGCCTTTAACATAGGCAAGTTTTCCGTCCTCTAGCCATTTTGTCTGTCGGAACATACCATAAAACAGGAATATATCGCCTATATCCACGCCCAACTTATCCAAGTGGGTAGCTGGCAAGCCCCATTGTCCAAAAGCTGGCTTCCAATCGGGCGGTCTACTCGTGATTTCACTGTATATATCAGGGTCAAGGTGGCAGGTAGGATTTTCCGCAAAATCAAAGCGTGGGTTCAGTTGGGTGATGATTTCCCGAAAACTCTGCCCTCTATAGCATAAATCCCCATATTTATTGAGGCTTTTCCTATCAGGAATGGGGAGTGACAACAGCGCACCGTCTGGAAGTATCGGGCTAGGCATTTTTCCAGTCCTGCTATCCATGCCTTTTCTACTAAGTATAGCTTTCATGTGGCTTCATCCTCTCTTTTGCCATAATTTTAGCATAGAGCAGAGGATAAAACAACAAATAGCATATATAAATAACGCAATGTGCGGATTAAATGAAATCCTTGCTATCTGTATCATTTTAGTATGCAGATAGCAAAGGAGAGGTTGCACAATGGCACAGAGAAGCAGGAAACAGGCAGAAGGTGAAACTTTTAGCCAGAAAATAGGGAAACGGATTCGTGAAGAACGGTTAAGGCTCAATCTAACGCAGGAGAAGCTGGCGGAAGATGTTGACCTTTCAATGGCATACATCGGACAGGTAGAACGTGGAGAGCGTAGCTTTACGTTGGAAAACCTGATAATGGTTGCAAGGCGGTTAGGCGTTACGGTGGACTATTTGCTTTCAGATTCTATCGCTCCAACGGAAAATGATGAATATAGGCTTTGGAGTCAACTGATGAACGGCAGGACACAGGAGCAGAAGATATTGGCAATCAACATGGTTAAGCTGATGTTTGGCTATCTTGATGAGCGAACAGTCAAAGGAGCCAGCTAATCAGCCAAAATCACGGTCAAGGCTCACAATGACGATTTCACCTCTTTCTTCCTGCGAGTGCTTCTAAAATTGGTTTTAAAATAGAATCCTATTCGGTACTGTAGAAGAAAGCAAATTCCCACGGTGGATATTTAAAACAGTTTAGATGTGTTCTGTTTAATAGTCCCGTGGGAAGAGGGGATATGTATTTTGATTTAAAACAATTTAGAAAATAAAATCATTTATAGGATTTTACGAGTGTGTAGCCGTTATTCCCTACGAAATGGCTCAATGGTTCATAGGCACTGACAGGCTCTTCATGGCATGTCAAATAGTGTTCCAGCATATCATAATCCGCTTCTGTATAGCGGTCTATATTTGGTTCCTTGACATTATAGAATACGCCATAACCTTGTAGCTGGCGAACACGGCTCAACGCATGGTAGAGGGTTTTGAAATTATCATAGGTCATTTCTTGCCTATCATTTCCATACATCTTCATCATATAGCCAAACAGCTTGCGGTAATCATCAGCTTGGAATTTATCAGCAGTACAGCTATAGCGTCCAAGAGAGTCGTCACCACTTTCTATATTATCAGATGTGAGCCGTTTTCGATTGATGAGAAGCCACCATATCCGCTGAATAAGAGCCTCAAAGTCAGAAAATTGCTGGCTTCCACGGTTGGAAAACTCATTGACAATATATTTCTCACTCAGGGAATCGCCATTCTCCAGTATGGCGGCAACGTGAAAGTGAGGGTGGTACATATCTCTTCTATAGGTAATTTCAAGGAATCGCAGACAACCTTGAAAGCCATATTGAGTGAGGTCAAGCCCCTTCACTTTTTTGTTTCCATTTAGATACGTTACAAGCGTCTTAAAGCAAGTATTCATTCGATAGATGGTGTTTTTCAGTTCTTCGCCTGTACAATCGGGGACAGTAAGAACGATATGATAGAGCCTGTCTTTATATTGCTCCAAGTAGGGCAAGAAACGGTTTTGCAATACCAGTTTTCTCATTTGGGAGCAATTATTACAAAATCTATCCTTACATAGATACGTCCTTAACAGCACCTTGATATGGCTTTCCTTATAGGTATCAGTCAGCCAAAATTTATGACATCCCTGCAATCGTTTCATACGGTTTCTTAGAGTGTCGATTTCAGCAGGTGGCATACGCTTTTTTACAATACCGTTAGCAAGCATCTTGAGGAAGTAGTATTCCATCTTGCTGTTTTGGGCGGCATTCCTGCTCATACGTTCTATCCTAGTATTTGGCAGTTCCCTTACAAGCGGTGTCCTTTTTATAGTTTCCATAGCTGTATCCTCCATTAGTTCCTTTTCTTAGTACACTTAACTCTATAAAGAGAATAGATATATTTATAGGGGCTTCGCATGGAGTTTTGAACCCCTACCTTGACCCCGACCAGAACGGTTTTACTTGAACTTCAATGGACGGAACGGAATGTTTAGGGTGGATTTTACAAACGGAATGATATACAATAGAAAGGGATGGGCACATTAGAATGAAGGATTATAAACTTCCGCTTCAACGTCTGACGCGCGATGCGTCCTGCCATCTTTCCCCCGGCTGTTTTTTCCGTTAACGCTTAGTATCTGAGCGGGCCTTTGGCCCCGAGGTATGCGTATGAGTACATTTGACAGCTTATTTCGTCGCTGCTTTGCGGAACCGTCCGCGGCGACAGCAAAGCCGGAGCGGGACGGCGAGCCACCGGTGGGCCTTCCCCGTCATCTTTCGGCGCTGAACGCCTGGGCGCTGTCCCTTGGCTGCGCCGTCGGCTGGGGCGCTTTCATCATGCCGGCTTCGACGTTCCTGCCGGTGGCCGGCCCCTGGGGCACCGCGATCGGTCTCGTCCTCGGGACGCTCCTGATGCTGGTAATTGCCCGCAACTACCACTACATGATTCAGCGCTACCCGGATACCGGCGGCACCTTCACCTACACGAAAAACGTCTTCGGCTATGACCATGCCTTCATCGCCACCTGGTTCTTCTGGCTGACCTACGCCGCCATTCTCTGGGCCAACGCGGCGAACGTCGCCCTCCTGGGCCGGGTATTCCTGGGGCGGATTTTCCAGTTCGGCTTCCATTACCGGCTTTGGAATTATGACATATACATCGGCGAAATCCTGCTGGTTATCGCGGCGCTGGCGCTTTTCGCCCTGTTCTCCATCCGGGCGCGCCGCTTCACGGTCCGCCTCCTGACGCTGGCGGCGGTCATCCTTTGCGCCGGTGTCGCCATCCTTTTCGCCGGCGTTTATTCCGGCAGTACGGTCACGGATTTCTCCCCCGCTTTCGCCAGCGGCTCGGCACCGCCCGTCCAGATCCTGCGCATCATGGCGATGGCTCCCTGGGCCTTCGCCGGCTTTGAAGTAGTTTCCCACGCCGCCGGTGAGGCGAAGTACCCGGCCCGGAAATCCTTCTTCATCATGGCGGCGGCGGTCGTGAGCGGCGGTCTCCTCTATCTCCTGCTGGCCTTTATCGCCCTCATGGCGCGGCCTCACGGCTTTAGTGACTGGCCCGCCTATTTCGGGTCGCTGGAGCAGCTGGACGGCCTTACGGCTATGCCGGTCTTCTACGCGATACAGGATACCCTCGGCTCCGCGGGCCTCTCTGTCCTGGCGCTGACGATTGCCGCGGCGCTGACCACGAGCCTCATCGGTCTCTATTTCGCGACCAGCCGCATCCTTTACGCCCTGGCAAAGGACAACCTTCTGCCTGCCTGGCTGATGCGCCGGGATCCCGGCACGCTGAACCGGGACGGCGTTCCCGCTGCCGCCATCCTCGTGATGCTGGTCATATCGCTGCCCCTTCCCTTCATCGGCCGGGCGGCCCTCGGCTGGATCGTGGACGTGAATACCGTCGGCGCAACGCTCGCCTATGCCTATACGTCAGCCTGCGCGTACGCGGCCGCCCGCGACGAGGACAACACGGCCATGCGCTGGTGCGGTGGAACCGGGGCGGCCGTCTCCCTCGCCCTGTGCTTCATCCTCATGCTGCCAAACCTCTGGGGGCTCGGCGCGTTGGCAACCGAGTCCTACTTCATCCTGACCACCTGGAGCGTTCTGGGGTTCCTGTTCTTCCGTCTGGTATTCGAGCATGACAAGCAGGACCGCCTCGGCAAGTCCACCATCGCCTGGATGCTGCTGCTCTTCCTGATCTTCTTCGTCTCCTTCGCCTGGCTTCAGGAGTCGAATCATGAGAACATCCAGCAGGCCACGAAAAACATCAGCGAATTCTACAATGAAGAAATGATTGACAGCGGCGTCCTCCGCAGCCCGGTCCGCCAGGAACAGGAAGACGCCTTCCTGACCGGGCAGATGACCGCCGTCCGCAGTTCGCTTTTCCGGAACAGTATGGCCCGGATGGTGCTGATCCTGGTGACGCTCTACATCATGTTCAGCATCTACTCCATCATGACCGCGCGGGAGAAGAAGCTGGAAGAGGAAAAGCTCCTGGCGGAGGAGGAACGCATCCATACCGAGGAGGAAAAACTCAAGGCCGAAGAGGAAAAACTCCAGGCCGAGGAGGAGAAATTCGAAGCGGAGCGGGCGCGCATGGAGGCCGAGGAAGGGAGCCGCGCCAAGACGGTCTTCCTCTCCAATATGTCTCACGACATCCGCACGCCGATGAACGCCATCATCGGCTATACGAACCTGGCCCAGCGCCAGGGCACGACGCCGGAGGAAATACGGACGTTCCTCGGGAAGATCGACGCCGCCAGCCAGCACCTGCTGGCGCTCATCAACGATATCCTCGAGATGAGCCGCATCGAAAGCGGCCGCATGGATCTGGAGGAAAGGCGCACCGAGCTGAAGAACGTGCTGTCCGAGGTCCGGGATATGTTCGCGACGCAGATGAAGGAAAAAAACCTGCGTTTCGTCGTCGATACCTCGCGGGTGGAAAACAGCCGCGTGCTCTGCGACAAGAACCGCCTCGACCGGGTGCTGCTGAACCTCATCAGCAACGCCTACAAATTCACGCCGAAAGACGGCCGCATCACCGTCTCGCTGATTCAGCTCCCCTCCCTCGACCCGTCGCGGGGCGTCTATGAGCTCCGGGTGAAGGACAGCGGCATCGGCATGACGGAAGAATTCGCCCGGACGGTCTTCGAGCCCTTCACGCGTGAGCAGAATGCCACGGTCAGCGGCATCCAGGGCACCGGGCTCGGGATGTCCATCACCAAGAGCATCGTTGACCTCATGGGCGGCAGCATCGAAGTCGAGACTGCTCCCGGCAAGGGTACGGAATTCATCATCCGCGTTTCGTTCCCCCTCGACACCTCCGATGAGACGGAGCCCGGGGAAGAAGACACCGCGATGCCGTCCGACATCGATTTCAGCCAGATGAAGCTGCTGCTGGTGGACGACCTCGACGTGAACCGGGAGATTGCCTCCATGCTACTCATGGGCGCCGGCTTCAAAATCGAGACCGCCGTAAACGGGCAGGACGCCGTGGACAAAGTCCGGGCCGCCCACCCCGGCGACTACGCAGCGGTCCTCATGGATATCCAGATGCCGGTCATGAACGGCTACGAAGCGACGCGGGCCATCCGCAAGCTCTCCGATCCGGGACTTTCCAACATTCCCATCATCGCCATGACCGCCAACGCCTTCAGCGAAGACGTGCAGAACGCGAAGGACGCGGGCATGAATGCCCATATCGCCAAACCCCTCGACGTGGCGAAGATGATGGCGACGATGACCGAGGTCCTGCAGGCCAGCGCCAGAAAAGCGTGAAAAACAAAAACGGTATCGCGTCTCCGGAAGGAAACCGCGATACCGTTTTTTCAGGCGTAAGCGGGGACAGGACCGGCAGCGTCCCCGAAAAACGCGAAACCCATTAACCCCTTCTTTCCATGCGTCCGTTTCCTTTCCGCGGATTCTGTCAGCCTGCCTCGCTGCCATCGTATAGATTTTCGTTCACCTTTCCCTCCATGCGCGCCAAAAGGAAGGAGGAAACGATATTGCCGGCGACGTTGCCCGCCGACCGGGCGCAGTCGATAACCGGGTCGACGCCGATGAACAGCGTAACCGCCGCCGCGGGGACGCCGGCCACACCGAAGACCGAAGCCATGACGAGAATCGTCGCCCCCGGCACACTGGGGAACGTGAAGGAGACAAGCAGCGCGGCGAAGAAAAAGGACAGCAGGAACTCGGTGTCCACCGGCAGGCCGAAGGTCAGCCGCAACGAGAGCGCCAGCATGGTAATATAGGCGCCGGATCCCGTCATATTGAACTGCAGACCTACCGGAACGGAAAACATCGAGAGCTTTTCCTCGATGCCGAGCTTTTGCGCGCAGAACTTCAGCGTCTCCGGTATGCAGGCGTTGGAGCTCCGAATCGAAAAGGGCAGAACGCTGAAAGCGGCGAACTTTTTCAGGAAGGGAAACGGCGACACCCGGCCGACGATGATCAGGAAAGCGGCGGAAATGAACAATATCAAAAAAAACTCAAAGTAGGCGGCCGCGATGATCTTGCCATAGGCCAGCAGGACGGAAATATCCGTTTTCATCATCAGCTTCGCCATGGAAACCGCCGCCACCAGCGGCATGACCGGCAGGATGGTGCCCATCGCGCCCAGGATGAAGCGGTTGAAAAACCTGATCTTGTCATTCAGCCAGGCCGCCTGCTCTCCCGCTTTGACCAAAAGCAGCCCGAAGAAAAAGGCGAGAAAAAGTACCTGCAAGAGATTGTTGGTGGTGAACGGCCCGATCAGGGTGCCCGGCACGATGTCCACGATCACGTCGCGGATGGACAGGACCTCCGTGTTCGTGCCTTCGCTTGAATTCATCATCACCGTCAGTCCCGGCATCGCGCCCAACCACATCCCGAGAGCCGCCGCCGCCGCCAGAACGGCCGCGAGCTTGGTCACGGACACGACCATGAGTTTTCCTCCCATGCGTCCGACGTCCGCCGTGTCGGACATTTGCGTGATGCCCGACAGCACCGAGAAGAAAATCATCGGGGAAACCATCATCAGCAACGCGCGCATGAAAAGCGTCTCCGCCGGGGTGAAAAGGTTTCTCTCTATCCAAAGGAGCGCGTTGGCGTCCAGCGCCATTTTCAGCGCCAGGCCGAGAAGAATGCCGAGGACAAGGCCGACCAGCGTATAGCCGGCGCTTTTGCTGCCGGACTCGTGAACCCGGATGGAAATGACGTTCTCACCCTGCCACCGCTCGTAACTCATTTGATTGCGACAGGCTTTCAGAATGGCAAGATTGGCCATCGCCCCTTCGTCGTCCGTTGTCTCGTCCAGCGCCACAATGGGGTTGAACGCTTCCCCTTTGGCGGAGAGCCACAGGATGATATCACCCAGCCGCTTCCGAACAGCGATTTGGGCGGAGAAGCCGTCCTCGTAATCGCAGGCGGGGGCAAGGCGCAGGATATTCTCTTCCAGCAGAAGCTCTGCCCGCCGGATTTCCTTTTGCGGCACCTTCATTTCGGCAAGGGTTTCTTCCAGCCAGTTCAGTGCCTCGGTGTTATTCCTTCTTGAAATTGTATACGTTCTCAGGCTCATGGTCTTTCCTCTTCAGCTTCGTCTTTCTTCCAAAGTTTCGCGGCGGTTGGCATTCCTCCATATTTTTTAATATAGCACGAGACGATGTTTCATACAAGTGAGAACGGACCGGTGCAGGATAAGAGAAAAACCATTGAGCCTTTACGTCTGACATGATATACTGGGACTGCCGTTTGGAAACTGCCACAGCGGTATGCCCAAAATCCGGCACCGAATAATCGCTGTCACGATTCCGCAGGATACCCTTTGGGGAAAGGAGGCGCGCGCGATGAAATCTTCCTGGCGGCAATGGCTGCCGCTTTTTCTGATCATTGCCTTCGCCGCCGTCTTTCATTTCGCCTGGCATCCACGGTACGAGGGAACGCCGTTGCCGTCGCTGCCGCCTTCACGGGGACGCGTACTTCTCCTGCCGCTGGACAGCCGGCCTCCCTGCCTGGATTTCGTTGTCCGGGCCGGCCACATCATCGGCCTTGAGGTCATCACACCGCCCGAGGACATCCTCGACTACTACTCGAAGCCCGGCGATACCGCCGCCCTGCGTGACTGGATTCAGGAAAACATCGCCGGCTGCGACTACGCGATTCTCTCCGTCGACCAGCTTCTGCACGGCGGCCTTTTGGCGTCCCGCGAAGCGAAAAAGACCGCCGATGACGCCGCCGAAGTCATCCGCTTCCTGACCGGCCTTCACGCCGCGTATCCCCAGACGCCGCTTTACGCCTTCAATATCCTCCCCCGCCTGGCGCCGCCGGACAGCATCGACGGCGCTGCCGAACGCAAGGACCTCATGGAGTGGTCACGGCTGGCGGATCAGCTTGACCTTGAAGGGGAGGACGCCGCCGGCCAGGCAAGGCTCCGGGCGCTGGAAATGCGGATCCCGTCGAAGAGCTTCCGCCACTACACCGACCTTTTCGCCCATAACGCTCAGCTCAACGAAACCCTGCTCGATCTGGCGGAGCAGGGCGTCCTCACGCGCCTCATCATCGGGCAGGACGACGGCGAGGTTTACGGCATCAACAACCGGGAGCGTCGCCGCCTGCAGGAATCGATGGCACGGCGGCAGCTTCCCGCCCCACGGGCCTTTTTCACCCACGGCGCCGACGAGATAGCCCTTTCGCTCCTGGCGGCGGTGGAGGCGGAACGCAACGGTTACGTCCCGCGCTTCGCCATCGAATACAGCGATCCCTCTGTCCCGGCGAAGGTACTCCCCTATATGGCCGCCTCCATGCAAACCACCGCCGGGGAAAAAGCCGCCCTGCTGGGAGAGATTGCCGCGTCCCCCGGGGAGGCCGATATCACCCTCTTCATCGCCTCTCACGGCGACGAAACCCTGGGCCACCGCCAAAGCGCCGCCCGTCGCGTCCGGACACTTCTGGATGCGGACCGCCGCGTCGCCCTGGTGGATCTGGCGGAGGATTTCCTGGCGGAGCAGACCATCCTGCCCCATCTCGTGCGCCAGCGCGTTCCTCTGCACGCCCTCGCCGCCTATGCCGGCTGGAACACTGCCAGCAACGCCATCGGTACGGCGGCGGCGCAGGCCGTCCTCATCGAGACCGCCCGGCGCCGGGCCGCGTCCCGCGACGAGGCCCTCGCGGCCCATGCCGCGAATCTGGCTTTCCTCGACGGTCGTTTTTTGGAGGATTACTTCTACCTAAAGGATATCATCGACCTGGAAAACGCCATGCTCCGCAAAGCCGGCTATCTCGACGTCAACGACCTGGACCTTGACCACAACGCCCGTTGGGTCAACGCCACGATTCAGCAGGCGATGGACCGGCGGCGGGCGTCGTTTTCCGCCTCCCGTGCCTTCCGGACCCCTGTGCGCCTGCCGCTGGCCGGGGAATACGCGAAGGTCGCCGTCCAAAGCCTCGCCGCCGACGTTTACTGTCCCTGGCCCCGCACCTTCGAAGTCCGGCTGACGCCAATGGCGCAGGTCGTCGAACTGCGCTGACATATTTACGGGAAAACCCGCTGGATAATCGTATTTCCGGAAAAACTATGGTATAATGAGAAAACACTTCACATTCGACCGACGGGAGAGCTGAATCTGGTGGACATGGCGCAGTATGAACACTGGCGGCCCCGGACAAATCTTGCAAAACGGAGGAAATGATATGGCAGAAACAGTTTGGGCGGTTTTTCCGCCGGTTCTCACGATCGTCCTGGCGTTGGCGACAAAGGAAGTCTATATGTCGCTTCTCATCGGCATTTTCGCGGGCGCTATGCTCTTCACCGGGGGCAACGCGCTGCAGGCCATCCTGACGATATTCGCCGTCATGGAGGAAAAGGTCGGCGGTAACGTCAATATTCTGGTTTTTCTCGTCATCCTGGGCATCCTGGTCGCGGCCATCACCCAATCCGGGGCCACGGCGGCTTACGGCGAATGGGCCGGGCGCCAGATCAGGAACAAGAAGAGCGCCCTGCTCCTCACGGCGTTGCTCGGCATCGTCATCTTCATCGACGATTATTTCAACTGTCTGACGGTCGGCACCGTCATGCGCCCCATCACCGATAAGTTCAGGATTTCCCGGGCCAAGCTCGCCTTCATCATCGACGCCACAGCGGCCCCGGTCTGCATTTTGGCGCCGGTCTCGAGCTGGGCGGCAGCGGTAAGCTCATCGCTGCCGGAAAACAGCGGCATCGACGGCTTCGCTCTGTTCCTCCAGACCATCCCTACCAACCTCTACGCCATCCTCATGATGTGCTTCATGTTCTTCATCGCCTGGACCGGACGGGACTTCGGCACCATGGCCAAATGTGTCAGGGCGAACCGGGAGAATTTCGTCACCGGCCAGGAATACGCCGACGCTGAAGAAGATCCGGCCAGGGCGCCCCGACAGGGCTCCATCGCCGATCTCCTGCTCCCCGTACTGGTGCTGATTGCCGCCTGCGTCTTCGGCATGCTCTACACCGGCGGCATCACCGAGGGAAAATCCGTCGCCGACGCCTTCGCCGACTGCGATTCCTCCAAGGCGCTGGCCCTGGGGGGCTTCATCGCTTTCGTCTTCACGGCCTTCCTCTATCTGCCCCGGCGGGTCATGCCCTTCACCAGATTCTGCGAGTGCTTTACGCAGGGCTTCAAGGCCATGGTACCGGCCATTTTCATCCTGTGCCTCGCCTGGACGATGTCCGGCATCGTCAGCGACAAATACCTGAACCTCGGCGGCTACGTCGGCCACATCGTCAGCGACAGCGCCTCCCTCGGCCTGTTCCTGCCGGCCATCTTCTTCGTCGTAGCCGGTTTCCTTGCCTTCTCCACCGGAACCTCATGGGGCACCTTCGGCATCCTGATCCCGATTGCCGTGGCGGTTGTCGGCACGAACGATTATCCGAGCCTGGTGACCATCGTGGCGGCCGTCCTTTCGGGCGCCGTGGCCGGCGATCACGCCTCACCGATTTCCGATACCACGATTCTGGCATCGGCGGGGGCGCAGTGCAACCACATCGAACACGTGAGAACCCAGATTCCCTATGTAATCCTGGTCTGCGCCTGCAGTTTCGCCGGTTATCTGGTGGACGGCTTCACGCGAAACAGCGCTCTGGGCGTCGCGGCCGGCTTCGCCTGCCTTGCCGCCGCCTGCGCTTTCATCACCGCGAAGTATCCGTCGCTGGAAACAGACGACCCCGGCGACAGCGGGACCCCGTCCTGACGGACCCAAAAAAGAAAAACAGCCACCGGAAAACGCTTCCCGCTGCCTCCGGAACGGGAAGCGTTTTCTCTTGCCTCAGGACGGGATTCTGTGTATAATCTCTATGGAAGCGATGAACGGTATCCGGGGGGAGGCGGAGCATGGAAATTCATTTCGTGAAGGCCAGTCCCTGCCGTAATACCACGGTTTTCCTGGAAGACGCCATCGGCCCGGAGGACTATGCCGACATCGCAAAGCTGGCGATGGATGGTGATTATCTCGCCGCCGAGCAGGCGGGTTTCCTCGTCGCGCCGCAAAGCGCCGGCTCTGTCCTCCGCCTGGAAATGGCGGGCGGCGAGTTCTGCGGCAACGCGACGCTGGCGCTGGCGGCGCTGGCGGTGAAGCGGGGGCTGGCGGCGGCGGAAACGGAGTTCCTCGTGGAATGTTCGGGAGCCAAAACACCTCTGGCCTGCGTCGTGGAGCCCCGTTCCCGGGGACGATTCCTCGTCGGCGCCGAGATGCCCGGCGCGCAAAGCGTCGCGCCCCTGACACTGCAAGCGGCGGATCGGGATTTTTCCGGCGGTCTGGTGGAGCTTCCCGGCATCCGCCATTTCTGCTTTGCCGCCGACGTGCCGCCGACGCGCCGCGAATACGACGATATCCTGGACGCCCTCATCGCGGCCGGCGGCGCCGACGCCTACGGCGTAATCCCTTATCAACGGCAGGGAACCGCCTGCACCATTCGCCCCTATATCGGCGTCCCCGAGACGGGAAGCCGCGTCTTTGAGCAGGCCTGCGGCTCCGGCAGCCTGGCTCTGGGCTGTTGGCTCGCCCGGGACGGCGGCGGTCGCTTCACCGTCAGCCAGCCCGGCGGCACCATCGCCGTCGAGCCCGGTGTCCCGTCGATTGCCGCCACGGTTTATTTTCCCTGTGAAGGCAGCCTGTTCGTCCCCGACGAAGTTCTTCGGGAGGACGGTTGACATACGGCGTGCCGATGGCACGCCCCGCAATACTTACACTATTAGGAGGGGTATCCAAATGAAAAAGCTTTTCGCGTTCTGTCTCATGGTGGTCCTGGCGGCCGGGCTTCTGGCCGGTTGCGGCGGCGGCGGGCAGCAAAAAGCGGCGGCGCCGGAAAAGAAAGAAGCCGCCAAGAAAATCGTCCTCGGCCTCGACGACAACTTCCCGCCGATGGGTTTCGTCGATGAGAACAACAAGATCGTCGGCTTCGACATCGACCTCGCCACCGAGGCGGCGAAGCGCATGGGCGGCGAAGTGGACTTCAAGCCCATCGACTGGGCCAGCAAAGAGGCCGAGCTCAAGAGCGGCCGCGTCGATATGCTCTGGAACGGCCTTGACATCACCGAGAAACGCACGGAAAACATCCTGCTCAGCGACCCGTACACGAAACCCCGCATC
>JAEEGN010000243.1 GCA_016280345.1 Selenomonadaceae bacterium
AAATGACGTTCTGGCAGACGACGATCAATATGGTGCCGGATCTCATGTGGTACAAGAATCTCGACGGCCTTCATCTGGAAATCAATGAAGCGCTGGCGAATACCGTGGGCAAGACGCGGGACGATTGCCGCGGCCAGCGCCACGGCTATATCTGGGGCCTGTCGCCGGAGGAATACGAGAAGGGCGAGTTCGCTTGCAAGGAGTCGGATAAGCTGGTCATTGATTCCGGCCATCTCAACGTGGGCGAGGAGCAGGTGCTGGAAAACGGCGAGCTGCGCGATCTTCGGACTTACAAGACGCCACTGTTCGACAAGGAGGGACACATCTTCGGCACCGCCGGCGTGGCGCAGGACATCACGCTCCTCAAACGCTACCATCAGAAGATTCTTGATTTGGCGCACAAGGACGAGCTGACAGGGCTGGCGAACCGGCGTTTCTTTTACGAGTATCTGTCGGAGCACCGCAAGAAGGAGACAACCTGTGTGCTGTCCCTCGACCTCGACCATTTCAAGCACGTCAACGATAACTACGGCCACAAGGCCGGCGACGAGGCGCTGAAGATCGTCGGCAGCGTCCTGCGGCAGTGTTTCCCGGAGGCGCTTGTCTGTCGGTTCGGCGGCGACGAGTTCCTGGTGCTGAAGCTCGGCAACATCACGCCGGAGGAGGCGGAGACCGAGGCGAATGAGTTCCTCCGCCGGCTCCGCGTCGCCTTCGGCGGCGAGAAGAAGTTTGAAGGGCTGTCGTCCAGCGTCGGCATCGCGCTGACGGGGGAGGAGGATTTCCCCATCGAGGAACTGGTGCACCGCAGCGACGAGGCCCTTTACGCGGCGAAAGACGCGGGCCGCAACTGCGTCCGTCTGTACGACCGGCTGAAGCACAAGCCGTCGGCGTGTTGATTCTGCAGGAAACGAGAAAGCAGGCGCGATGATGAAACCGGGACGGATTTTTCTGGCGTTGATGGGATTCCTTTTTCTGGCGGTTCCGCTGGCTATGGCGGAGGCCCGGCCGGAGGATTTCGCCTGCCGGGGCGTGGCGCTGGGGGATGCGGTGACGGAGGAGACGCTGGCCAAAGCTTTCGGCCAGCCGCTTTTCCACAACGACCGCAGCGTGTTCGGCCAGCGGGTGCGCTATTACACCTTCAAGAAAAAAATCGTCGTGGGGCTTTCGGTGCCCGGCGACGAGGTGGTGGACATCGTTATCAAGGATCGGGACTACGTGGCCCGGGACGGTGTGCGCTACGGCGCCACCGCCTATAAAATCATGAAAACCTATGGGCGGACGGAGCGGGTCTTCATTGATGGGCAGACGCTCTACGTCTATCAGAATCCTGACGCGCCGCGTCAGCGCCTGCTCATTGAGGCGGAGCCGCCGGAGGGCACGCTGCTCTCGATGCGCCTGACCAGCCTGCCGCTGACGATAGAGGAAGCTGAGGAACGGGAGGATCAGGAGTGGGAGAGCCAGGACCTCAACGCCATCGAGATGCGCGGCGGCAAGATCGACATGAGCGCTCTGGAGGCCCGGGACCGGGCGGAAGCGGCCCGGGATAAGCGGCCATGACCGCCCGCCATTTCCTCCGGGCGCTGGGCATCCTGCTGGGCTGTCTCATCAGCTCCAGCTCCATCAACCTCTTTTTGATTCCGAACCACCTCCTGAGCGGTGGCCTGACCGGCATCGGAATCATCGTCTATTTCCTCACCGGCCTGCCGGTGGGCGCCCAGGTGCTTGTGTACAACATCCCGCTGCTCATCGCCGCTTACCGGACGCTGGGGCGGGAGTACATCGGCAACGTCATCTTCGGGACGGTGATGTTCTCTATCTGCGTGGATGCCACCCATTTCCTGAACGTCTACGCCCCGGTGCCGGACCCTATGCTGGCGGCCATCTTCGGCGGCGTCTTCAACGGCATCGGCTACGGCATCATCTTCCGCAACGGCGGCAGTTCCGGCGGACTGGACATCGTCGCCGCCATCGTCAAGAAATACTATTCTTTCAACATGGGCGGCGTCATCTTCGGCTTCAACTGCGTCATCATGGCGGGCTCGGCCCTGATGTTCGGTCCCGTGCCGGCCATGTACACGCTGATTTCCATGTTCGTGAGCGCCACTCTCACCGACAAGGTGGTGGGCGGCTTCGTCCGCCGTAAGGCGATGATATTGATTTCCGAAGCGGCGGAGCTGATTGCCGAGGACATCATCCACGAGGTGGGGCGCGGCGTCACCTTCCTCGACGGCGAGGGCGCTTTCACCAACCAACGCAAGCGCGTTATCTTCTGCGTGGTAAGCCTGACGCAGATCGCCCGCATCAAGAACATTGCCAATCACTTCGATCCTATGGCTTTCATGCTCGTCCTCGACGCCAACGAGGTCATGGGGCGGGGCTTCACCCTGCCGATGGTCAAGATTGAGGAGATGCTGCGAGAACGGGACGCCGCCCGGCAGGAGAAGAAGGCCGGGACGGCAGACGGAAAAGGAGGGGACACATGGGACAAACCGTGACGATTACCTATCTCTTGAATAGCGGCTTTCTCGTGGAAGGCGACGGCTGGACGCTGGTCTTTGACGACTACCAGGACACGACGGGGGCGGTGGAACGGGCGCTCGCCAAGGGCGGACGTTGTTTCTTCTTCGTCACGCACGCCCACTTCGATCACTTCAGCCCCGAGATTCGCCGGTTCGCGGACCGGACGGAGCGTTACTTCCTGAGCGACGATATCAAGGGACTTGGCGAGGGCCGGCGCTTCCCGCCGGACAAGACCGTCTGGCTGGGGAAATACGACGGTTGGGAGGGCGAGGGCATCAAGGTCACTTCCTTCGACTCCACCGACCAGGGAACCTCATACCTGGTGGAAATCGGCGGCTGGCGCGTCTTCCACGCCGGTGATTTCAACTGGTGGCACTGGTACGACGAATCCGACGAGGACAACAAGCTGGCGAAGAACGGCTTCATGAAGCAGATGAAGAAGCTGGACGGCCTCGTTGCCGACTTGGCTTTCTTCCCGGCGGACGGGCGGCTGCGAGACGCCCGGAGCCTGGGGCCGAAGGAGTTCTGCCGTCGCACCGCGGTGAAGGCGCTGGCCACCATGCACAGCGTGGGCTATCCCCGCTGGCAGCCGGAGCCGGATTTCTTCGCGCCGGGGCGGGAGATTCCCGTTTGGGCGCCGGATACGCCCGGCGAGAGACGCACGCTCAGACAAGGAGGAGAATTCACGCCATGAAAAAACTCATTCTGATCATCACCCTGCTGGCGCTCGCGGTGGCCGGAACCGGCTGCTTCGCTTTCGCCGGCGGCAAGAACGGAGGACAAGCAAAAATGACAAAGAACCGCTACGTGATTTTCGAGACCAGCATGGGAACCTTTGCCGCCGAGCTTTACGAGGACAAGGCGCCCGTCACTACGAAGAATTTCATTGACCTCGCCCAGAAGGGCTTTTATGACGGGCTCATCTTCCACCGCGTCATCGACGGCTTCATGATCCAGGGCGGCGATCCGCTGGGCAACGGCACCGGCGGCCCCGGCTACACGATTCCCGACGAGTTCCATCCGGACCTGAAGCACAGCAGCGCCGGCATCCTCTCCATGGCCAACGCTGGCCCGAATACCGGCGGCTCCCAGTTCTTCATCACCCTCGATCAGACGAAGTGGCTGGACGGCCATCACGCCGTCTTCGGCAAGGTGGTGCAGGGGCTCAACGTGGTGAAGGAGATCGGCCATGTGGAGACCTTCAACGATCGGCCGCTGGTCGATGTCCGAATCAAGAAGCTCACCGTCGTGGACAAGTTGCCGGAGACTGCCGGCAAATGACGGCCTACGTCTATATCCTTGAATGCGCTGACGGTACCCTTTACACCGGCTGGACCAACGACCTCGAAAAGCGCCTGGCCGCCCATAACGCCGGCCAGGGCGCGAAGTACACCCGGGTCCGCCGCCCAGTGCGCCTGCGCTATAACGAGACCTTCGCCCGTAAGGAGGAGGCCCAGGCCCGGGAATGGGCCATCAAGCACCTGAGCCGCGCCGAGAAGCTGGCGCTGATTGAAGCGGCGGAAAAGACGTCATAATAGTACCCGAAAACGCAAGCAAACAGGGCTGCCGCCCGGAGAGAACCGATTCTCCGGGCGGCAGCCCTGTTGTTATAATGAGAAGTTTATTCATCGTCCCCGGGAACGGCTCGGAGCAGGGTGGCACGATAGAAGTCCGAGCGATCGCCGGGGTCCATAGTCAGATAGTCTCTGGCCAGGGCGCTGATCCAAGCGCCGTAGGCGGGGTTGGGGAAGACGATGTAGAGCGTGCCGAAATCGTTTTTGGCGGCGTCGATAATGGCATTCCGCGTCCGCAGGTCTTTTCCTTTGGTACGAAGCGGCAGGTCGCCGGCGTTGTCACCCATATAGACGACCACGTCATAGTCCCTGGCCACCGCGTCGAAGCGCGGCTGCTTGTCGCTGGCCTTCGTGTCCTCCATCAGCAGCAGGTGTTCCCGGTCCACGGAGGGGAAGCCCAGCGCTTTGAGGTTCTGCACGGTGGCGTCGTAATTGACGGCGCTGTAGCGGTTGGTGACGTAGAAGATGGCGACGCCCTTTTGGTGGACTTTTTGCAGGAACTCCACCGCGCCGGGCATCGCCCCGGAGTTGGCGGCATGGACCGTGTCCCGCCACCAGGGCGAGGTGTAGCGGCCGTTGCCGTCGGCGGCGCTCCGCGCCATCGCCGCCGTGTTATCCGTCACCGTCTCGTCGCAGTCCAGCACGATAGCCAGGGGCTTCCCGCGGTGGGGACGCGCCAGCGCCCGGTCCACCGCCGCCATCGCCATATTATAGCCCTGGTAGCAGAGCGCCCGGTACTCGGCGGCGGTCCGCATCCAGAGCAGCGCCATCATCTCCGCGTTGGCGAGCTGCCGCTCCGACAGCCGCTCCCGCACGTCCTCCGGCATCGCCGCCCGGACCGGGAGACCGGCGCCCCAGACCAGCGCCGCCAGCGCGATGAGAATTCCCTTTTGCCATGCTTTCATGAAAAACGCCTCCTGTTTGATGGAATCACCGGAAAGAGCGGGACGCCCCGCCTGTTTTCCCTATCATACAATACCCGGCGGCGAAAGACAACCGTGAAAATGATGTTCGCGGTTGCGTTTTCGCGTTGACAACCGTATAATAGGAACGGAGGCAGCCGTCGCCGCCCCCAAGGATTGGAATGTGTATTTTCGCGCCGGGAGGAGAACACAATGTCGATTTTTGTCCTGCTCATAGCGGCGTTCCTGTTGATTTTGTTCCTGTTGAAAAAGAAAGTCCCCATCGGGCCGGCCATGCTGGCCGGGGGGCTGCTGCTCTGGCTGGCCCGCTCGGCGCAGCCGGCGGCGTTGGGGCAGGCGCTGGCGGAGGTGGTGGCGCTGCCGCGCACCTATGATATCCTGCTGGCCCTGTATTTCGTGATGTGCCTGGAAATCGAGTTGCGCGTCAGCGGCACCCTGCGCGGCATGGTGAACGCGCTGCGACGCCTGTTTTCCAGCGTGCGGGTGCTTCTGGCCATCATGCCGGCTTTCCTGGGCCTCCTGCCGTCCCTGGGTGGGGCGCGCTTCTCGGCACCCATCGTGGACGAACTGAGTCGGGACCTTCCGCTGACGGCGGAGCGCAAAGCCGCCATCAATTTCTGGTTCCGTCACATCTTTGAGTTTTCCAGCCCTATTATCCCCGGCATGATCATGGCCTGTAACATCGCCGGCGTTCCCTTCAGCGCCTTCCTGCAACATCTCTCCTGGCTCACCGTGCTGGCTTTCGCCATCGGCTGGTTCCTGCTGATTCGCCCCCTGCGCGGCCTGCCGGAGACGGCGCCGCCCTCCCCGGAACATCAGCGGGCGCACGAGAGGCAGGACCTGTTCCTGGCGCTCGCCCCGGTCATCGCCACCTTCATTTTGGTCGTGGGCGCGGATTTCAACGCCTCCCGGGCCATGGGACTCGTCACGCTCGGCCTGTTCTTCGTCCTGCGAGCCACGGGCCGCTTCGCCGACGTAAAGGATGTCGTCTTCGGTGCCCTGGACGGGAAGATGCTGATGAACGTCCTCTTCATCCTCTATTTCATCCAGATTCTCACCGTCACCAACGTCCTGGCGGAAATCGTGACAGCGTTCCAGCAGTCACCGCTGCCGGTCCCGGTCATCATCGCCGGCATTTCTTTCATCGTCGGCATGCTCACCGGCATGTCCCAGGGCCATGTGGCCATCGTCATGCCCATCGTCGCCGCCTTCGGCATGAGCAGCCTGCACCTGGCCGGAATCGCCATGGCCTTCGGCGTTGCCGGTCAGATGCTGACGCCTACGCACATGTGCCTGGTGGTTACGATGGATTACTTCCACGCCGATTTCTTCGGGACGTTGAAGCCCATCCTGCTGGCGGAGGTCATGTTGCTGTCCGTGTTCAGCGCCGTCACTTATCTGGTCGGCTAGGGGCCGGGGCGCGGCCTAACGGCGGAAGAACAGGTTCGCCAGCACGGTCAGCACCACGCTGAGCAGGAGGCTCGTCATCAGCGGGAAATGGAACGACGTATGCTCCCCCTGCCAGTGAAAATCCCCCGGCAGATGGTCAAGCGGCAGGAAGCGCCCGCCAAAGTGCAAGAGCGCCCCTACCGCCAGCAGCACGCCGCCGAGCACCATCAGCGTTTTCCCGAAATCATGCATCGCGGTCATCTCCCTTCCGTCTATTTTCCCAATCAGGCACCGGCGATCTTCGCTCGCTTTTTCCGCTCAGGCATCGTTCCCGTTGCGTTCTTCTGGCACTTTTTTTCTATGGGTTCCGTTCAAGGCGCCGCCGTATCTTCGGCGGCGTTTTTGCGTTCCCCGGACGGGGCTTTATTCGCCAGTATCGTCCGTAGCAAAGCCTCACAGCCCCGGACAACATCCCGGTACGTCGTGGCGAAATCCCCGGTGTACCAGGGGTCGGCCACCTCTCGCTGCTCTCCGGCGAAGGACAGCAGCAGCCGCACCTTCCCGTCCCGGTCCGCGCCCAGAAGCGCGGGAATATCGGCGAGATTCTCCCGGTCCATTGCCACCAGGTAATCCCAGTCCCCGTACTCGCCCCAACGGAGCTGTCGCGCCTGCCGCCGCGTGAAAGGAACCCCCTGCCGCCGAAGTTCCGCCCGAGTCCCCGGGTGCGTATCGCGCCCCAGTTCCTCCGTTGTCGTCGCCGCCGAAGCGATCACAAACCGATCCGCGCACCCCGCCCGTCGCACCAGTTCCTTCATCACAAACTCCGCCATCGGCGACCGGCAGATATTGCCGTGGCAGATGAAAAGAATCCTCGTCAACCGAAATCACCGTCCCGAAATGCCGTAGTATGCCGCAAAATGCCGCGACAGGCCGGGCCGTCAGGGAACCGTTCCAAACAAGAAATGTTCTCAGAAAAGACGGAATACGACCGGAATCAGGCCATAACGCGGCAGCCAATAGTAGAAAAATCGTAGTAAAACGGGCCCGGAAATACTACCGGAATAAGCCCTTTGAAATGGCGGCGGCAGATGAACACTTTTATTGTCATGGCTATAGTAGCGGAAAATCGTGAAGAAGAAATGAGAGCAGCAGAACGCAAAAAAGGCGGCATTGAGATAGGAAGTCCCAATGTCGCCTTGTTTGCGTGTGTGCCCGGCGGCGCACGTTTCTGACCGTTGAAAGACTGGAATCTGCCCGTTTGCATCACCGAGGAAAGAACAGAACGGTCTGTAAGCAATTATTGCAGGAAATGTAGCAGAGATGCCTGGCTTTAGGGTATTCTCATTGTCGTGGGATCCACAGGATGGCTATTTTCCGTTGGTATGTTCATCATCAGTGCTTCCGTAAGTATTATGAAGCTGGGAATTCCGGGTAAAAAAACAGCGAATCCGGAATGGTTTCTTCTTTATCCAGATTGAATTCCACAAACTCTTGCTACGGGCGGAAGATGCCATAGACGCGGGTACCAGAGTCAGTCGATGGCGGTCTGCTGGATTTACGAGTAGTACTCGAACAAGCCGTTCAAGGGAAATGAACTCCTGTTTGTGCTTTATGCACAGTTTCATAAAGGAATTGCTATGCAGAATATTATTTCTTAGAAAATATGGGATTACAATAGGGAAGTGTGCATATTGCACAAATTGTTAAAGATTTTTTTAGGAGGGGACAGCTTGGAAGAACTCGATTATGCGGCCATCGGTCACCGAATACGGGCTGTCAGGAAGGCGCGGGGCATATCCCAGGAAGCTTTGTGCAATCTCATAGACCTTTCCCCGTCGCATGTCAGCCACATCGAGAGTGGGAAGACGAAGCTCAGCCTCGTTGCGGTGGTCACGATCGCGAACGCTCTTGGGACAACGGCCGATAGCCTGCTGTATGACAATATCGAGATTTCGGTCAATGCATACGATAAAGACTTCAAGGACTTGGTGGAGGACTGCACAGAAGACGAGCGGGATTTCATTTTGGAGACGGCCCGGCAGATCAAGGCGATTCTCCGGCGTAAGGCTGTGAGTGCTAAAAAATGATGCGTAAGAGTGCGAATTGCATCCTTGGAAACAAGAAATGCCAGACCTGTTTACAGCGGACTGACATCTCTTTGAATAGGGTGGAGTTTACCTCATATTTTGAAAACTTTGACGATGCGCATCAATGCTGGGGATGCAGCTCATGCTAAGATTGCAGAATGCATGGCGAGATGAAAACCCACGTGGTCTATCTAGGAAACATAGGCCGGGAACGGCTTCGTCGCTGGGCTGTTGGGGTTTGGATAGAATCGAGCATCACGGATTAAGGTAAAACGTAAATACGGCGGCATCAGGATATTGAGTCCCGGTGTCGCCGTATTCTGCCTTAACGATTTTTCTCGCGGAAAGCCATACCGATAGCCTTGGCGCGGGCAATCAGCTGGTAGACGCGGGGCTTTGAGACCCCAAGCTCCTCGGCAATCTCTTCCACCGTGTAGCCCATCAGTTCCTTCAACTCAAACGCCCGCGCAATTCGGGCATCCTCCTTGTCCATACGGGCACGGATGGCCTGGTATTCCGCTTTGGCCATAACCTGCTCGTCGGGAGCCGCCTCTTTCACAGGCTCGTAGCCCGTCTCGACCAGACCGTCCCAGGAGATCTTGCAGGAGAAGCTGAGAACCTCGGAGACGAGATTGGAAGCGTCCGAGCGGAACTCGAAGATGCTCAGCGTGAGGCTGGACTGGCTGTCGAGGGAGCTGACAGAGCAGACGGCATTATTGGAGAATGCCAATCTATTATTGCAGGAGTACGAGCGAGAGGAACGGCGGACTAGGAAGCGCCTGGAGCGGCAAAGGAACACCGCCTACGTTCTGGCGGCGATTGCCGTGGCGTTCTGCGTCGCGAGATAGGAAAGACGGGCATCGGGGAAGGAATCCTCGGTGCCCGTCTTTTTTGGCTATCTGGCGACGTCTAGACGACCGGCCCGATACGTTTTAAGCCTGTGTTCATCGTGTCTGGATAGACATTTTGTGCGAATCAGAAATCGGCATGGCGGGGGTGCTATACCCTGCGAAATATGGTAAAATAGCCTTGAAACTGTTCAAATGGTAATGATGTTATGGGCATAACGCTGCCGTCCTTCGACCTGGCCGGGGCGAACGTCGACGCCATGCTCGCCGTAACTTTCTCTCGTTGCGTGAAGATGATATGACCGGGCGCTCACGGCGGATACGAACCCGTTCTTCGCGAGGCGGGGCAGGCAATGGGTGGCGACCCCGGAGAAGGACGTCGGCCTGGCGGAATCCATCAGAAATGGAGAATACCTGCTTTGAAGATGCTGTTGGAGGATGAGGATGAGGAATAAGCGTGTAAGCTAATTCGTGGAGATTAAGCCTGCTTTGGGAGAGATAATTATGCGAACAAAAGAGCTTGAACTATATTTGGATGAAAGTGGAGACTTTAATGACGGAAAAGATAATCGTATGCCGTCAGAAGAGCCATCTATGGTAGGTGGCCTTCTTTGCGAAAAAAATTGGATGACAAAAGAACGAGTAATGAGAGATTTCAAAGGAAAGCGGGTTCATGCCTGCGGCGGTTATAAATCATCCTATTTGACAGCGATTCAATCCGCGATAGCAGACGGATGCAGATTTGTGATATTTGAAAACACAGAGAAAATCAGAGTGGTTGATAGCAATATCACATATATTAACATAATAAGCGAAGGCTTGGTGCATTTATTCCGGGATTTGGCAATCGAGTATCCCGATGGTGTGCATATCAGGGTAATAATTGCCCAAAGGCGTATGCCGGTACGCGAATACTCGAATCGAATTAAAGAAAAGGTTATTATGGCGTTGGGTCGTCAGAACCTTGCTGGTGTTGATTATGAACTGGCAATTTCTGACGCACGTAGTGATAAAAGATTGAACTATCCAGATATTATTTGCAACACATGGTTTACTCGGGATCGATTCGTTACAAAAAATGGACAAAGGGCGGCGAAGTTCGGTCCGGAAGCACGCTCCATAATTGAAAAAATATTTAACCCACAGTGGATTTATCCTGTTTTCGAAGATATCACCATCACAATCATAGAACAGTTACTCGAAGAGCGGCATTATGGTGAGGCTATGTTCAGGATGTGCACTCTTCCAAAACGAAAGGGAATAATTAAAATTCAAAACGCTATTCTTGCCGGAATCAAGAAAGCTGACGCGTATGAGCAAGATACCTGGTTTAGACAGATGTCGTTATTGATTGGCCAGTACGCTCGTATGTACTGCTATAAGGATGGAATCGAAATCGCGGAAAAATACATCCACCTGTTTTTGAACAAGTTGATTCAAGCAAATGTCAATGCACAAGTCTCCTTTTGGCTGTTTGACACAAATTATTACCTACTAACGATGTATGATCATGTTGGAAATATATCCAAGTGTGAAGAGCATCTTCAAATCTGTTCTGAGAATATTGATGTAATCAATCGAACATGGGAACATATTGATTACTATTTTGGCTTTCGTATTCGTGAACTCAATGTTTTGATGGGTCGATTTGCTTTTCAGGAAGTCCTTCGGCGGGCGAAGAGACTAGAAGGTATTCTTCTTGAAGCGCGCAGCTTGTTTGGCCTGATCAAGTCATATGATGGTACCGCGCAAGATGCCCGTTCTGAACTGCTGGGGAAAGTATATGGTGTTCAATTGGAGGCGATGATTAATCTTCTGCATAATCAGCCTGAATTATATGATGAAGCAGTAAAGCTGTCTGATAAGGCATTGGCTGAGTTTCTGGATGCTCGCGATATCAGTCGGCAATATCAGTACCGATGCCTATTGATGGTCGAATCAAAGAAGCCGGAAAGCGCTTATAGCATGCTTCTCAAAGCACTTGAAATTGAGGAGGATGAACAAGCTGATGACATCATGTTATCCAAAATCTATTCTATGAGCAAAGGAACTTATGATTTTCTGCTGTGGCATTTCTCGAATGTGATACTAGCGTTTATGGAAAAGGGCCATCCTGTGGGGAATCAAATGTTTGAAGCGATAATGAATGATCGACATTTCCGATACGACGTTCAAGATAAGGATAAGGGCGGGCATCCTTGGAATTTAGTGCTATGGAATCTAGCAAGATGTGCAAGACTGAACGAAAGAGGAAATCTTCATAAACGGTTATATCGGCGCGCGCTGGCGATTACACGGGAAAATAAAGCGAACGCGACTATGATGACATTTGCGATGAGCATGACAGCGGATCATCTTTTATGGTGCAGACACAATAGAGAGAAGGATATCGAGGAGGCTGAAGCAGAATTTGAAGCTATCAGCGAAGAAATGGACAACATTGGTTTGACGAGAGAAATGGAACTGGCTTTTCGTTTACCAGATATACAAGGCAAGAAGTCTGTTACAGATGAGATTCTCGCAGAGATTTCAATCGCTTATTTGAGATAGTTAGGATTAAAAATGTGCTTTCAGGGGCTTGACTTATGCGGTACGAAAAGCGATGCGTATTGAAAATCGGGCAATACAACCCACCTTTGTAATTTTTGTTATGTTCCCTCTTGATTTTCCACAAAAGATGTAGTATACTTTTCTTGTAATCGAGAACTGCATAATTAGGTCAGTATATTTGATGATAATCAGATGTACTGGCCTTTTTGTCTTTTTTTGGCTGGTGCATTTGAAATCTCATCAAGGAGAGATGCTTATGTATCAGCCTTATTGTTTTCTGGAGATGCCGCAGGAGCGCGCACTCCGGCTGGCTTTCCTGTCCTATGAGGATGTCCTGCGGTACGAAGATGTCACATGCAGTCGGCGACGAGGCGGGACGCCCTGGTTTTTCCACTGGGGACGGCGTGTTTTCGACTTCTCCGCTCTTGCTTTTGAGGAAGCTCCCAAGCAACAGGAGTTCCGGGAAGAGATCGGGCGATGGAGCCAGCCCTTTTTTCGTGATGAGGCGGCGCAGCGGGCTTTTTCCTACGCCGCCCCTCGTCTGGCGGGGCCGGTCTGCGTTCAGGCGGCCATCCGCTTCTATCATCGGCAAATCAAGGCGATGTACCAGTCCTTTGACCGGGACGCATATCTCCGCCACCTACGGAAACGGTATGCTCAATGGAAAGGGAGGCGCGTCCTGGACATGGACGCCGGACAGCCGGAGCTCTGCCAGACGGCAGAGTATGAGTACGAGGTTGTCGATCTCATCCGGTTGATGAAGACCGACTGGAATGAAAAGGCCCTGGTCTTCTGCCAGGGCTGAAAGGAGGAACAAGTCATGTTTTACGGTGCCCCCCATCACTACCTGCTTGCCATGCAGTTGGCGGAGCTTCGTCCGGTTGAGAGCCTTGCGTGGCCGGCGCTTTGCCGCTATGTCCGCCGGTACCGTCCTCAGGCGTGGCTCCCAGCCGTGGAGAGCATCGCGTTTTTCCAACTGGGTGCGCTGCGTGAGGTTCTTCGCCTCAGTGGTCAGGGGAAAACGATAGAAGCCTGGCTCGGGACAACAGCGTCGATCTTCTGGCAGCCAGAAACACAGCGCCATTTTGCTTCCCTTCGGCTGGCCCGCGTCAGCCGGGAAAGCCTCGGCAGGCTCATCAGCCTTTTCCAGGATGTCATCGCCGCCGGTTATGAGGAAGCCTGGCGGAGGGAACGGCGCCGGTGGCGGGGCGGAGCGGAGGAGAGGGCCTTTGCCCCGCCAGGTTGGCTCGATATGACGGAAGTGTTAGCCGTCCATCCGTCTTTCTCCCGCCTCACGGCGAACTTCCCCGCCTCGCCCCTCCAGGTTTTTGACCTTCTCTGGCTCGATAAAACCCTGGACTGGGAGCAGGAGGCTTTGATTCACGTCTATGCTTGAAAGGAGCGAAACTCATCATGGGGTACGACTACTACCTGCGGCCGGTAACGGCTGCCTTCGTGAAGGAAATTGAAGATTTGACGCCCGAAGCTCTGGCCGCCTATATGAAACCGCGGCTCCCGGCGGCAATCCGCGACCGGGAGGCCCGGAATCCGTTCCTTTCCTACTTGTTCAGCCCGTCGGTGCTCTATCTGGGGGGAGATGTGGCATGGGATATTCCCGCCAGCGGCAAGCCGCTTTTCAACTGCATGGAAACGCAAGCCGCCATGGCACTGGCAATGCCCTATGTCATTGACCATAAAGGGATGGAACGCCTTCGGGAGCAGTACGACCGCTGGCAGAAAGAAGACTCCGTTGTCTGGAATGTCCGCAGATGCCGCCGACGTCTTCGCTGGCTGCGGAGCGTGGAGCGCCGCTATCTGCTCGCAGTCATTTTCGCTGGCTAGAGAAGGATTATTTAATAGGCACAAAAGCTCTACGAGATTTCGTAGGGCTTTTTATTTTGTCCGAAACAGGTTTTGAACTCAAAAATTAAATCAGCGACGACAGTTTTTGGCATCCAAGAATAATAAACCGTCCCGTTTGGTATTCCAATAGGAAAAACACTCCGAGTCTGTCCCATACTGGGCAACCCGGAGAGTTTTCTGGTGAAAGCATATCATCAAAAAGCCAGGTCTGTTCTTGAGAACAGGCGGCCACCGTTTCCGCCCCCTTGCGGGGAAGGGTGAGTCAAAATACCGATGCTGAGATCAACGTTATCGCTGATGAGGTTTCCGTCCCCTTGCGGGGAAGGGTGAGTCAAAATGAGGTGAAAATCATGACGAAACAGATGGAGATCCTTATGGTTTCCGTCCCCTTGCGGGGAAGGGTGAGTCAAAATACCGACAAAAACGGCTTCAATTCTAGCAAGGATTTTTCGTTTCCGTCCCCTTGCGGGGAAGGGTGAGTCAAAATTTTTTGTAAATTACTAATATATTATAGGAGATGGAGTTTCCGTCCCCTTGCGGGGAAGGGTGAGTCAAAATACCGACAAAAACGGCTTCAATTCTAGCAAGGATTTTTCGTTTCCGTCCCCTTGCGGGGAAGGGTGAGTC
>JAEEGN010000028.1 GCA_016280345.1 Selenomonadaceae bacterium
AGCCTGCGGTTCGGTGCCCCCGCCCTGGCGGTGACGCCGCTGAAGCAACGCCGCATCATCCAGACCGCCACCTGGTATCTGCAGCAGAATCCCCCCGCCGACCGCCCCTGCCGCTTCGACGTGGTGGAGGTCTTTCGGACCGGCGAAGGGAAATGGCACATCCGCCAGTACGAGAACGCCTTCGAGGCGTGACCGCGGAAACGTGGCGAAAGCTGCCGCAGACAATCCCCGCGGCGAATACCGCCGGAACAACCCGTCGGACGAACCGCGGATAATCTTCGGAAACGATATGAGGAGGCGTTCATCATGAAAAAGTGGTTCATATTCGTCTTTGCCGTCCTGTTGCTGGTACTGTCCGCCCTGCCGGCGGGCGCGGCGGGTCGGGCCGAACTGGACGGGGAGGAACGGGACCTTTTGGATACCTTTTTCAGTAATTTTGCCGAAGCCCATGTCAGGAGCTTTGTGATGAACAACGAGATTCCCCTCGATACCTTTGTGGATTTCGGCGTCAGGCATAACCTCATCAACCGGAAATACGACATGGTGAATGTGAACGACGGCTACTGGGGCGTGAAAAAAGAAGCGGTGGAAGCCGCCGTTTACAAGTACTTCGGGCGCTCCATCGAGGCCGCTTCGTCCCGGCAATATGCGCTGACCAACGATCTGTATCTGGTCCCCAAAGCCAGCGGGGAAGGCGTCACCTTTGCCCAGATCGACGAGTGGAACAACAGCGGCAACGGCGTCTGGACCGGCACCGTGAGCGTCTGGTCCGCCTCGTCCGGTTTTACCGGCGACGTGCACGGCACCGTCCCGGAATGGAAGCGCGAAGCGCCGTATGACGTCCCGGAACTGGTGGCGCGTTACACCTTTACCGTAACCAGCTCCCCGTCCGACCCGGATCGCTATGTGCTGGTGGATTGGCTGCAACGCTAAGCCCCGGTGAAAAAGAAAGCGGGCGTCCCGCGGGTTCCCTCTGAATCCGCCCGCCGCCCGTCCTTTTATTACCGCGTGATTCCTGGCCTGTTCCCGGGAGAAGCGACCCGTTCGCCGATGAATCTGGAGCAGAAAATCGAGGAAACCGCCGTACTTTCCGACGCGAAAGGGAGGCGACGGCAAAGCGATTACAGGCGGCTGTGCACGCAGGGCCGCAAGGCACGAATCCCCGAAGCCCTTCAGGGAAAGGGCTTCGGGGATTTTCTTGTGCGGGCGAGAAAGAACCGCGTCAACCGGGGGCTTTGCGGCGGAGCGAAAAGAGGCGGGGCTGCCGCCGGAGGGAATCGTCCGCTCCTTTGGCAGCCCCGCCCGGGGATAGGGTTTCCTTCGCGGCGGGGAATACCGCCCCGGCCGTTATTTCAAGAGAATCGGCATGAGATCGCGCAGGCGCTTCGTGCGCTCCGCCGTATGGCGACGGACCTCCTCCGGGTCCACTTTGATACGGGCGACGCCGGTGTCCATCGCGGCTTTGGCGACGGCGGCCGCCACCGCGGGCGCGACGTTCGGGTCGAAGGCGCCAGGGATGACGTAATCCTCACGGAGCTCGCTGTCCGGGATCAGGTTGGCGATGGCATGGGTCGCGGCCCGTTTCATCTCTTCGTTGATCCGGCGGGCGCGGACGTCGATGGCGCCGCGGAAGATTCCCGGGAACACCAACACGTTGTTGACCTGATTTGGCGCGTCAGAGCGGCCGGTGCCGACAACGCGGGCGCCCGCCTCCTTGCCGGCGGCATAGGTCGTTTCCGGGTTCGGGTTCGCCATGGCCAGGACGATGGCGTCCTTGTTCATGCTGCGGATGATCTCCGGTGTAAAGACGTTCGCCTGGGAAACGCCGAGGAGGACGTCAGCCCCTTTGGCCAGGTCGGCAAGGCTGCCCTTGACCTTCTCCAGATTTGTCTGCTTCAGGAGTTCCGCCTGGACGCGGTTGATGCGGGACATATCCATGCCTTCGTACATGGCGCCCTTGGAGTTGATCATCGTGATATGCTTCGCGCCGAGGCTCAGGAGGAGGCGGACGATGGCGGTGCCCGCCGCGCCGGCGCCGTTGGCCACGATGCGGACGTCGGCGATGTCCTTCTTCACCAGGCGGAGCGCCCCCAGCATCGCCGCGCCGCAGGCGATAGCGGTGCCGTGCTGGTCATCGTGGAAGACGGGGATGTCCATCTTCTCGATCAGCGCGTCCTCGATGTCATAGCATTTCGGCGACTCGATATCTTCCAGGTTGATGCCGGCGAAGTTCGGCTGCAGGATGCGCACCGTCTCGATGAACTTGTCCCTGTCGGTGGTGTCGAGGCAGACAGGCACCGCGTCCACGTCGCCGAACACCTTGTAGAGGACGGATTTGCCCTCCATGACCGGCAGGCCCGCCTCGGGGCCGATGTTGCCGAGTCCCAGCACCCGGGTGCCGTCGCTGATGACCGCGACCATATTGCCGCGGCAGGTGTATTCAAACGAGAGGTCCTTGTCGTCCTTGATTTTCCGGCAGGGCTCCGCCACGCCGGGCGTGTAGAGCACGCTCAGGTCGTGCCCGTCCGTCAGTTTCGCCTTGGGAATCGTCTCCATCTTGCCGTTGTGCTGCTTATGGATGCGAAGCGCTTCCTCATTCAGATCCATTCTGCATACCTCCTAACCTGTTCCGCTGAAATTCAGGGACGGCCGGTATGGCCGCCTTTCCTATACGTTAAGTATAGCCTGCGAGCGCAGCCCCGTCAATACGGGGCCTGCCCCCCGGTGTAAAAATGGGACAGACGGCGGGCGTTTCTCTCCGGGGAAGCGAAGAAAAGGCCACGGACGGCGGAACAACAGCTTCCCGCTCCGGGGGGACAATGGGACAGACGGCTTGTTTTTCGCCGGGAAAAGCAGGAGAACCGTCCGGCAATGGCGAAATAGGCTGGGCAGGAGAAAGGGGGCGGAAGTCATGGAATGGGAGGACGATCTGGCGCGGCTCAGGGGCGTCGGGCCGAAGAAGATGACGGCGCTGGCGCGTCTGGGACTGGCGACGCTGTATGATCTCCTGACGTACTATCCCCGGACCTATATCGACCAGACGGCTCTGACACCGCTGGGACGGCTCCGGGCCGGCGACGAGGCGACAGTATCGGGATTGCTGATGAATCTCAGGGAGCGGCGCGCGAAAAGCGGC
>JAEEGN010000244.1 GCA_016280345.1 Selenomonadaceae bacterium
GCTGACGCCGAGGCCGAAGATGTGGCCCGGCTCGGCCCTGTCGGAGGCTTTTTTGGTGACGAACTGGTAAAGGCGGCTCACCTGAACGACTTCGTAGATGTCGTCTTTTTCGATATATACGGGGCCGTCACTGCCGCGCTGGCGCTCCAGGGCGAAGCTGAAGGCGTCGGCCAGGATGTTGATGGCCTTGCGCCCCTCCACGGTGTATTCGCTGATCAGGGCGGCCACGCCGTCCTCCATCCGGGCGTCGAGCTTCTTGGCGGCGGTTTCGACGATTTCCCTGATGTGGGCCGGCGTCAAAGGCTCGAAGTAGAGCTCGGCGCAGCGGGAGCGCAGGGCCGGGCTGATGTCCCGGGCTTCGCGGGTGGTGGCGCCGATGAGCACGAAGTCCGCCGGCGCGCCCTCCTCGAAGAGCTTTCTAATGTAGGGCGGGACTTTCTCATCGGTGGGATCGTAGTAGGTGGACTCGAAGAAGGCCCGCTTGTCCTCCAGGACCTTCAGCAGCTTGTTCTGCAGCATGGCGTCCATCTCGCCGATCTCGTCGATGAACAGGATGCCGCCGTGGGCGTCGGTGACGAGGCCCAGTTTCGGCTCGGGGACGCCGCTGTCGGCCAGGTCCCGCCGCGCCCCCTGATAGATGGGGTCGTGGACGGAGCCCAGCAGCGGGTTCGTCATGTCCCGGGGGTCCCAGCGCAGCGTCGTGCCGTCGGTCTCGATGAAGGGCGCTTCCTCGCCGAAGGGGGAGATGTCGATTTTCTTCGCCTGCTCCAGCACCAGACGGGCGGCGGTGGTCTTGCCGACGCCGGGGGGGCCGTAGAGCAGCAGATGCTGCGGATAGGGGGAGGAGAGCTTGGCCAACAGCGAATGGACGGCCCGGGGCTGGCCCACGATCTCGTCGAGGCTCTGGGGGCGCAGGAGCTCCATCACCGACTGGGTCAGATGGACCTTGTCGAGCTTCTCCAGGGCTTCGCGCTTTTTCACCGCCTGGGGGGATTCCACCGGGGCCTTCTCCTCTTCCAGCACCTGCATGCGGATGTCCTTCACATAGTCCTGATGGTTCTCCTCCAGCTTCTCGGCGATTTTCTTCTCAATCTTGTCTTCCAGTGACCGGCGGGCCATCATGTCGGCGATGCTCTCCGACAGCATGGCGATGATTTCCGGGATCTCGGAGTCCGTCGGGATATGCTCGATGGTCGGGTTCTCCAGCACGATGCGCTGCAGCGCCAGCACCCGCTCGCCCCGCCGGGGGGAGCGCATGAAGCGCATGGCGTCCATCTTGCCCGCCTTGATGACCAGCTTGTCGGTGCCGATGACGTCCGCCAGCATCCCGTAGATGGCGTCGATTTCCCGGTCAAGCGGGTTCTCCGCCTCCAGCGGCAGGGCCTCGGTGCTGGAGGCGTCCTTCTTTTTGAAGAAATTGAAGAGATTTCCCATAATACCTCACTCGGTGACGACGTGGACCCGGATGGTACTGGTGATTTCCGGGTGGAGCTTGATGACCGCCTCGAAGTCGCCGGGGCCGTCCACCTCGGCCGACAGGCTGATCTTGCGCTTGTCGATGGCGATGGCGTGATCCTTCTGCAGCGCCTCGGCCACGTCCTTGCCGGTGACGGAGCCGAAGAGCTTGCCGTTCTCGCCCACCTTCACCGGGATCGTGACCTCGACCTTCCTGAGCTGGGCGGCCATGAGCTTCGCTTCGTCGTTTTCCTGCGCTTTCCTGCGGGCGGCGGCGCCGGCCTTCTGCCTGGCGACGTTGAGATTCTGCGCCGTGGCCTCCTCGGCCAGTCCCTTCGGGAGCAGGAAATTGCGCCCGTAGCCCTCGGAAACCTCGACGACCTCGCCGGCCTTGCCGACCTTCTTCACGTCCTGCTTCAATATGATTTTCATGTCAACCATTCTCCTTTATGTATTCTTCGGCCAGGGCGGCCGCCTTTTCCACGATTTCCGGCAGTTTGGTGCCCCGGACCTGGGCGCCGGCCACGTTCTGATGGCCGCCGCCGCCGAACTGTTCCATGATGACCTGCACGTTGAGCTCGCCGGAAGAGCGGGCGCTGATGCCGACGGCGTCGGGCTTCAGCTGGAAGACCACGATGCTCATGCGGACGCCCTCGATGGCCAGCAGCGAGTCCGCCGCCCGGGCCGCGATGACCTGGATATTCGCCATGGTCTCCGGGATGGAAGTGATGATGAGGCCGCCGTCGTAGAGCTTCGAGTTGGCCTCCGCCCTGGCGATGGCGATGTTCGTATCGTAGTCCTCGCGGAACAGATGGCGGATCACCACCGGGTCCGCCCCGGCCCGCCGCAGGTACGCCGCCGCCTCGAAGGTGCGGAATCCCGCCTGCACCGAGAAGTGCTTCGTGTCCACGATGATGCCGGCATAGAGGGCCGTTGCCTCCAGCCGGGCCAGGTTCAGATTGTCGTCGTAGTAGGACAGGAGCTCCGTCACCAGCTCGCTGGTGGAGGACGACGACGGCTCCAGATACATCAGCAGGGGATTGGGAATGGCGGTCTCGCTGCGGCGGTGGTGGTCGAGGATCACGACGCGGCTGCCGAACTTCTGCAGGAGCTTCGGCGACGCCGTCATGTGGGGAATATGGGTGTCCACCACGATGAGCAGGGGGTTGACCGGCTCCGTCTCCAGGACGTCCGCTTCCCGGACAAACAGCGATTTGTAGTCCGACAACAGGTCGATGATCTTGTCGATGCCCTCGTTCATTGGACTCAGAACCAGGCGCACCGGCTTCTTCGAGTGGCGCACCATGCGGATGACGCCCAGGGCCGCGCCGAAAGCGTCGAAATCCTCGTTCTGGTGGCCCATGACCAGCACCTCGTTGGAGCTATCGATGAGCTCCTTCAGCGAGTGGGCCACCACCCGGGCCCGGACTTTCGTGTGCTTTTCCACCGCCTGGGCCTTGCCGCCGAAGAACTGCGTCTTGCCGTCCGCCAGCACCACCGCCTGGTCGCCGCCCCGGCCCAGCGCCAGGTCCAGCTCCCTTTGCGCCTGGGTGCCGAGATCGCTGACCGATTGGGCGTCCGACACCGTGGCGCCGATGGAGAGCGTCACCGGGAGCTGATTCGAGCCCCGCAGCGAGCGCACCTGATCCAGAATATCGAACTTCGCCGCGATTGCCTGATCCAGCGAGCGGCGCTCCATCACCACCAGGAAAATATCGTCCTTCAGCTGGCGCAGATAGCCGCCGATATTCGCGGCCCAGCTCTCCAGCTTCTGCTTCACGGAAAAGAGCAGGGCGGTCCGCTCCGCCTCGGAAAGCCCCGGCAGCACCTCGTCGTAGTTGTCGATCTGGATGAAGGCCAGCACCAGGCGGCTTTGCAGAAATACCTCCTTCAGCATCGCCGGGCCGGTCATATCCATCACGTAGAACGCCATCAGCGGCTTCGGGTCTCCCTCCTGCTTGATGGGCTGATAAATAGCGCGAAAAGGCGTGTCGCCCTCCGTGAACTCATATTCGCCGCTCATGCCCCAGAAGGACTTGGCGGGGAGATTCGGCCAGAAATCCTGCACCGGCGTGCCCTTTTCCGGCATGGGACTCGTCTTCACATAGTGCTTCAACGCTTTGTTCGTCCACAGGAGATTGCCCTCCTCGTCCACGATCAGGATGACCTGGGGCAAATGCTTCACGGCGTAGCCCGTCACCGCGTTGACGCTGCGGATGAGGTCCCGGCTGTACGCCTCGAAATTCTCTTCCCGGGAATGGTTGCGCTCCCGGGAGAAAATGAAAAGGCAGAACCAGATGACGGCGCTGATGGCTCCCATGTAAAGATTCAGCGACGTCAGCACCGCCACCAGGGCGAACGAAGCTCCCAGCAGGATGCAGAGATCGATCCAGGCAGATAAATTACGAGGCAAAGCGCCTCACCTCATTTCTGTAAAAACAATCGCGGCCTAGCCCGCCTGCCGGTAGCGGCGGCGGTAGTCGAAAACCGTATCGAACAATCCCATGAAAGCCAGAATCTGGGACAGCGGCCCGACGAAGAAAATGAGGAGCAGCACGAACGTTTTCCTGCCGCCGCCCCAGCCCAGCCGGTTCGTCAGGAAACCATAAAGGGAAAGCCCCTCGACCAGCCCCGCCATCAACGCGACCATATTAAAATTCATCGCCGCCTGGTAGAGCAGCGGGATGTTCCGCGTCTGCCCCCAGTAAATGCCGAGGATGGACACCGCGAAGAGGTAGAGGAACGCCCCCGAAAGCCGCCACTCGGTGAAGGGCGGCAGCGTCGGCACCGGGTTCCCCAGCCGCGCCAGGATCTTCCCGGCGACGTAGTAGTTCAGGATCGTGTCCATGAGCCCCATCATCACCACAATCAACGGCAGCAGCAGACGGATCAGCGTCAGGTTCTGCGTCAGCGTCATCCGCGCCTGCTCGATCTGCTCCTCGTTGAGACCCATGCTCTCGTACATCGCTATCGCCTGGTCGAAGGAACTCTCCATGGCGGCGAGCTGCCCGGTAAAGGGCTCGGCCCCCGTCAGGAAGAACAGCACCCCCAGCCCGGCCAGCTTCGCCAGGATGGAGACGAAGATAGCCGTCGTCACCAGGCGAACGCCGGACCAGCCGGCGCGGTAACCGTAACCCAAAACAAGCCCCATCGGCCCGAAGGCCAGCGCCAGCCGCAGCGCCACCATCGGCTCCACCAGCATCGCCAGCAGCGCCGTCGCCACCGCCATCGACATCGTACCCCAGCGCGGCCCGTGGCGCACGATCAGCACGATGGCCGGCAGCGCCCAGAGCAGGACCGCCGCGACGCCGAGGAACGGCAGATAGAGCCCGGCGAGCCCCAGCACCACCATCACCGCCGCCAGTATGCCGCCCTCGGTCAGGGCATTCATTCTTGTTGCCATTTCGTCACCCTTTCACGGCGGGAAAGAAAAAAGCTCCCGTTCCCGCTATCCGTACATTATAGCAGAAATCCGCCGCCTTGTCTTTGTTTTTCTTGCTGATTCGGAACGTCATTTCGGTTCCGGGGCGAAAAAGTCCCGGAGCGTCGTGATCCCGGGGCTTTCGGCTCCTTGGAATCACCTTGCGCGGGCAGGGAGAGCGGGGATGCCATATATGGCCCGAAACGAAAGCCGCCCTGTCATGACCGCGCAGAGACGGCGTTCCTTCCCTTCGGAGTATCGGGGAAGCGCGGCCGCGCTGATATTACGGTATAATGTATACATTCGTCAGGCGGTGGACAGGGGCGGCGGTGTTCGCGTATAATGAAAGGGTATATTTATTTACTATACCAAAGGAGGTTATACCCCCATGAACTTATCCGTCAAGATTTTCCTGGCGCTGGTCGCGGCGGTTATCGTCGGACTCATCGTCGGGCCGGAGGGGCTGCCCTTCATCAAGTGGTGGATCGCCCCCATCGGCACCATCTTCATCAACCTCATCAAGATGATGATCGTCCCCGTCGTCCTGACCTCGCTGGTGGTCGGCATGACCAGCCTCGGCGACACCACGACCCTCGGCCGCATCGGCATCAAGACCATCGTCATCTACCTCGTCACCACGGCCATCGCCATCCTCATCGGCTTCGTCATCGCCGGCATCGGCCATCCCGGCTCCGGCCTCGAACTGCTCGCGGAGGGCAAGGTTGACGTCAAGGAAGCGCCCAGCATCATGCAGGTCTTCGTCGGGATGATTCCGACGAGTCCCGTCGACGTCATGGCGAAAGCGCAGATCCTGCCGCTGATCGTATTCGCGCTGTTCGTCGGCGTCGGCATTATCCAGGTCGGCGGCGAGCGCGCCCAGCTCCTCATCAGGTTCTTTGACGCCGCGGCGGAAGTCTGCTACAAGATCATCGCCCTGATCATGAACTTCGCCCCCATCGGCGTCTTCGCGCTGCTCCTGCCCGTCGTGGCGGCCAACGGCCCGAAGGTCCTTCTGCCGCTGATTTCCGTCATCGGCTGTCTGGCCGTCGGCTGCGCGATTCACGCCGTGGCCGTTTACTCCACCATCGCCCGCGTCGGTGGCGTCTCCCCGATGAAATTCTTCTCCGCCATGTCGGAAGCCATGCTGCTGGCCTTCACGACCTGCTCCAGCGCCGCGACGCTGCCGGTCAAC
>JAEEGN010000245.1 GCA_016280345.1 Selenomonadaceae bacterium
ATCAGGAAAATACGCCTTAAAGGCCAGCACCACCTGACCAGTCAAGGCGATTTCCGGCACCAATACCACTACCTGCCTTCCCAAAGCCCGCGCCTTTTGCGCCATTTCAATATAGACCTGGGTCTTGCCGCTGCCGGTGACGCCGTGGAGCAGGAAGCCCCGCGCCTTGTCCGGGCGCAGGCAGGGAAGCAGCGCGTCCAACGCCGCCCGCTGCTCCGCCGTCAACGGCATGGCGCCGGCCGCCGGGGGCGTTCCCGCCTCCCGGTAGCTGTCCCGGAGGCTCCGCCGCTTCTCGACGCGGGCCAGGCCCGACGCCGCCACCGCCTGGACGACGGGGCGGGAAAAGCCCTCCTTCCGCAGCGCCGCCAGCGGCAGTTCCGCGGCCTCCCGCAGGCGCGTCAGCAGGCGAAGCTGCGCGGGCCTGCGCGCGAACCGGGAAAGCTGTTCCTCCGTGACGTCCCCCTGGCGGCACAGCACTTCCTCATAGCGGTCGGCGCTTTTCTTCTGCGCCTGATAGACCTTTTCCACCCGGCGGCCGCGCAGCAGTTTCTCCAGGGCGGCGTCCAGCGCCGGCCCGGGAAATGCCTGCCGCAGCGCGTGCCGCTTCTGAGGCCCCCGCTCCGCGAGGAAGCGATGGAGGGCGCCCGGCAGCGGTTCCGTCCCGTTCCCGGTGTCGCCGGGCAGCGCCGCGTCCGGCGGCAGAGGCAGCGCCCGGTAAAGCGCCTCGATGCGGACGCCGCTTTTCCCCGGCATGAAAAGCCGCATCATCTCCGCCAGCGAGCAGAGATAGAAATCCGACAGCCACCGGGCGGCCCCGATCATCGCCGGCGTAAACCAGGCCTCATCGTCCACCGCCGCCGCCACGTCCTTGAGCCGGGCTTCATCCACCGGCGCCTTCTCCGCCAGCGATACCACGAAACCCTCGACCTTCCGGCCGCCGAAGGGAACCAGCACCCGCCAGCCCGCGCCGATTTCCGCCAGTGCCGGCGGTATCCGGTACGTATAGGCCCGCGCGATGCTCTTCACCGGGATATTCACGAACACTTCCGCGAAGGGCATGACCACCGCCTCCTTTCCCCGCGCGATTCCTGTCCATTGTAGCACAAGTCCGGCCGGAACGGAACGAAAAAAGCGTCCCGGTCCGGGGCGGATGCCATCCGGCAAACCCCGACGAAAAAAAGAGGACCCTGGAAACCCCAGAGTCCTCCCGGTTTTGACGAAATGGTGCGCTCGGCGGGAGTCGAACCCACGCTTTCAGCTCCGGAGGCTAACGTCCTATCCACTGGACTACGAGCGCTTTTACCGTTCAATTATAGTCTTTTCTCCCCCGGTTGTCAAATGTTCGTTTCGCGCCTCACTGCATGAACGTCTGGGAGGCGAAGTTGGTCAGGACGGCCAGGCTCTCGGGGCAGATGCCGATGGCCAGCGTCGCGGCGGCGCTGACAAGGGCGGCCGCCCGGGCGACGGAGGGAACCGGCAGCGGTTCCGCCAGCGTTTCCTCGCCGGGCTCAAGGTCGCGGTACATCGCCTTCGTCACCTGGAGGTAATAGTAAACGGAAATCATCGACATCACGAAACCGATGACGGCCAGCCAGAGATTGCCGCGTTCCACCGTCGCCGTGAAGATGTAAATCTTGCCGGCGAAGCCCGCGGTGGGCGGGATGCCCGCCATCGAGAGCAGGGAGATGGTCATGACCGCCGCCAGCATGGGCGCCGCCTGGGACAGGCCCGTGACGTGCCGCCGCGACGTGCCGCCGCGCTCCGCGTCCACCACCGACAGCACGGCGAAGGCGCCGATGTTGGCGAAGACGTAGAGCATGGCGTAGAACATGGCCGCCTTCATGCCGAAGTAATCGGCCGCCACGATGCCGGCCATCATGTAGCCCGCCTGGGCGATGGAGGAATAGGCCAGCATCCGCTTGACGTCCGTCTGGCGGATGGCCAGCAGGTTGCCGCCGATCATCGAGAGGGCGGCGATCGTCTTCAGCAGCGGCAGCATGAATTCGCCGAGGTAGGGGAAGGCCGTGAAGATGACCCGCATGAAAACAGCGATTCCCGCCGCCTTCGAGGCCATCGCCAGCAGCGCCGTGACCGGTGTCGGCGCCCCCTGATAAACGTCGGGGGCCCACATGTGGAAGGGAATGGCCGAGAGCTTGAAGAGGAAGCCGGCCATCACCAGGACGACGCCGGCCAGTCCCACCGCGGTAAACAGATGCACGTTGCGGCTGACAGCCGCGAAGTCGAGGCTGCCGCCCGCCCCGTAAACGAGGCTGATGCCGTAGAGCATGACCGCCGTGGAACCGGCGCCCACGATCAGGTACTTCACCGCCGCCTCGCCGGAATCGGCGGAGGAGAGCCGGAAGCCCACGAGGATGTAAAACGAGACCGTCATGAGCTCGAGGCCGGTGAAGGCCGTCAGGAAATCGTTGGCCGAGGCCATGACGCACATGCCGAGCAGGGCCGAGAGCAGCAGCGAATAGAACTCGCCCGGGTGAGGCAGGCACCGTTCCACGTAGTCAAGCGAGAACAGCACCGTGAAGACCATGCCCAGCAGGAAGAGCTGCTTGAAGAACAGCGCGTAGTTGTCCGCCAGGAAAAGCCCCATATAAAAGACCGGACTGGCCCCTTCGTGGTAAAGCCCGCAGGTATGGGCAAGGATTGCCGCCAGCCCCGCCGCCGTCAGATAGGCCACGGGACGCCGGGAAGCGCCCTTCGCCATCGCCAGGTCCGTCACCAGCGTCGACAGGAGGAGAAGCAGGATCAGGATTTCCGTCTGAACCGCCATGAAATCCATCAGAAGCCACCTCCCAGCATCGCCGGCGCCGCGCTAAGCTGCGCCAGAAGCGGCTCCAGCGGCGTGACGCCGGAGCGGATAACGCCCATCAGAAGCTCCGGGAAGAGGCCGAAGCCGACGAGGAAAACGCCCAACAGCAGCAGCGGCACCAGGTCCGCTCCCTGCTCGTCCGGCACCCCGGCGAACCGCTCGACCCGCGGCCCGAACAGGACCTTCGCCAGCATCCGGAGGATGTAGAGGGCCGTGAAGATGATGCCGGCGATGGCGAGGAACGCGCAGACCGGATAGACGGAAAGGGTTCCCACGAAGATCGTGAACTCCGGCACGAACTCGATGAGCCCCGGCAGTCCCACCGAAGCAAGGCCCGCCAGCATGAAGCCCACGGTCAGCCGCGGCAGATGGTGGGCCAGGCCCGCCAGCTCCGGCACGCTGCGCAGGTGCGTCCGCTCGTAGATGTAGCCGATCTGCGAGAAGAACAGCGAGGCCATGATGCCGTGGGCCACCATGTTGGCGATGGCGCCGGTGATGCTGACCGCGTTGAGGGCGGCGAAGCCCAGCAGCACGTAGCCCATGTGGGACACCGACGAATAGCCGATGATGTACTTAAGGTCCTTCTGCACCATGGCGATATAAGCGGCGTAGAGGACGTTGACCATGGCCAGGGCCGCGATCAGCGGCGCCCAGAACTTCGCCCCCAGCGGCAGCACCAAAAGGCCCAGCCGGATGAGACCGTAGCCGCCGATCTTCTTCAGGACGCCGGCGTGAATCATGGAAACCGCCGAAGGCGCGCCGGCATAGCCGTCGGGCGACCAGCTGTGGAAGGGGAACATGGAAAGCAGCGACCCGAAGCCCAACAGCAGCAGCAGGAAGGCGAAAATCTGGAAATTCTCATCGAGGACGCCCGACTGGCCCGCCGCGGCGAGCGCCTCCATGCCGAAGGAATCGCCCCCGGCCGCGATGTACAGGGAAACGACGCCCACCAGCATGAAGGCCGAGCCCATCAGCAGGAAGATCGTCAGCTTGATGCCGGCGTATTCCTTCGGCACCCGCTTCGTCGAGCCCCAGATGAGGACCATGATGTAGATGGGAATGACCACGACTTCGTAGCAGAGCAGGAAGATGAAGAGGTCACGGGCGATGAAGGTGCCGGTGACGCCGGCGATCAGCACCATCAGCAGCACGAAGAAGTCCTTCGTCCGCTTCTCGATATTCCAGGAGCTGAATACCGACGCCAGGCCGATGACGTCCGTCAGGAGCAGCATGGGCAGCGAGATGCCGTCCACGCCCAGGGCGTAAGTGACGCCGAGGTCGGTGATCCAGGGGACTTCCTCCGTGAACTGCATGCCGCCCTCCACCGTGTCATAAGCGGCATAGGCGTACAACGTCAGGACCGTCGCCAGCGTCATCGTCCCGGCGGCAATCATCCGGATCTGGTCCCGGGATTCCCGCGGCAACAGGCAGATGGCCAGCGCGGCCGCAAGCGGCGCCAGGAGGACGGTGGACAAAAGCGGAAAGTCCATCAGAACGCACCTCCCACAACCGCCAGAAGCATGGCGGCAATCAACAGGCTGTAAGCTGTCAGCGCGATGACGCCGCAGTAGAACACGGCGACGTAGCGCTGCACCTGTCCGTTCTCCGCCAGTCCCAGGACGCCGCTCAGGCCGCCGGTGAAGCGGGCCAGCCCGTTCACGACGCCGTCCACCACGTGGAGGTCGAACCAGTAGAGGACCGCCCCCAGCTTATCGACGAAGGTATTGCGGATGACCGTGTAGAACTCGTCAACGTAGTACTTGTTATAGCTCAGCCTGTAGAGGACGCCGAGCCGCCGGCTGATCTCATAGGCGGACCAGCGCTTCATCACGTAAATCTCATAGGCGAGGTAGAAGGCGACGGCGGTGAGCGCCACCGAGGTCCCGGCAATCAGCCAGTCAATGTGTTCCTCGCCAACGGGACCGTAAAAAATCCACTCGCCAAAGCCGGCGAAATGTCCCCAGGCGCCGCTGACCACGGAGAGCGCCGCCAGGATCACCAGCGGCCAGCGCATCCAGGCGTTGGTCTCCTGGGCCGGGCAGTCCGGCTTCACCTCGCCGAAGAAGGCCACGAACAGCAGCCGCGCCATGTAGAAGGCGGTGAGGAACGCCGTCGCCGTCGCCAGCAGATAGAGCGGCAGGCTCACTTCAGCCGCCGCCGCCAGAATGGCGTCCTTGGAGAAGAAGCCGGCCAGGGGCGGCACGCCGGCGATGGCCAGCACGCCGATGGCCATGCAGCGGAAGGTCACGGGCATCCGTTCCCTGAGGCCGCCCATTTTGAAGATATCCGCCTCCTCGTGCATCGCCTCGATGACCGCGCCGGCGCAGAGGAAGAGCAGCGCCTTGAAGAAGGCGTGGGTCATCAGGTGGAACATCGAAGCCGTCAGCGAGCCCACACCCAGGGCCAGCATCATGTAGCCGAGCTGGCTGATGGTGGAATAGGCCAGGATTCGCTTGAAGGGCCGCTGGGTGACAGCGATGGTGGCGGCGAAGAACGCCGTGAAGCCGCCCACCCAAGCGATGACTTCCAGGACGACGGGCAGGGCGCTGAACAGGAAGTAGGCCCGGCCCACGAGATAGACGCCCGCCACCACCATCGTGGCGGCGTGGATGAGCGCCGACACCGGCGTCGGCCCCTCCATGGCGTCGGGCAGCCAGACGTGGAGCGGGAACTGGCCCGACTTGCCGATGGGTCCGATGAAGAGCAGCAGGGCGATAATCGTGAGAATGCCGCCGCCCGTTTCCCAGATATACGTCGGAAGCAGCGTCTTCAGCTCCACGAAGTCCATCGTGCCGAAGGTGAGCTGCACCAGCAGGATGCCCAGCAGCATCCCGAAGTCGCCGATGCGGGTCGTGATGAAGGCCTTCTTCGCCGCCTCCCGGGCCGAATCCTTATAGTAATAGAAGCCGATCAGGAGGTAGGAGCAGAGGCCCACCAGTTCCCAGAAGGCGTACATCTGCATGAAGTTTACGGACAGCACCAGCCCCAGCATGGACGCGGCGAACAGCGACAGGAACGCGAAGAACCGGCCGGCGCCGGGATCGTGCGCCATGTACCCCACGGAATAGATCTGCACCAGAAGCGCCACCGTCGTCACCACAAACAGCATCATCGCCGTCAGCGGATCGACGAGCACCCCCATGGAAAGCTCGATGTCTCCCACCTTCGCCCAGAGGGTTTTCATGACGAAGGGATCGGCCATGACGATGGGACGGGTAATCACCGCCCCCAGGACGCCCAGGGCCAAAAGGAAACTCAGGCCGCTGAAGGTGATGGCGATTTTCGCCGAGGCGTCCTTGTCCCGGCGGGTGCCGAGGCCGATGATCAGAAAGGCCAGCGCCGGGAGCAGCGGAATCAGCCAGGCGTGCGTCAACGCGAAATCAAACACGAGGCTCCCTCCTAACCCTTCAGATGATCGAGATCATCGAGATTGACCGTAGCCCGGTCACGGTAAACGCGGAACGCCAGCGCCACCCCGACCGCGACCTCCGCCGCCCCGACGGCGATGGAAAACAGCGCCATGAGCTGCCCCGAAAGGTCCGGCATCGGCAGATAGCGATTGAAGGCGACGAGGTTGAGGTTGACGGCGTTCAGCATCAGCTCGACGCACATCAGCGCCGGGATGAGCCCCCGGCGGGTCAGCAGCCCGAACAGGCCGATGGCGAAGAGGACCGCCGCCAGCAGCAGGAAATGCGCCAGGCCGATATGGGTCGCAAAGCGGAAAACGTCCATGAAGGTCAGCGAAAACGGATCCATCATGCTTCATCGGCCCCCTTTGCCAGGATGATTGCCCCGATCATCGCGATCAGGAGCAGGATTGCCGCCACCTCGAAGGGCAGCACGTACTTCGTCAGCATCAGGTCGGCCAGGCCCGCCGCGCTGTCGCCGGGCGACGCCGGCGCTTCCCGGAAGGGCGAGAGCAGCGCCGCCAGCCCCATCGTCAGCAGGAAGCCGCCGGCGACGACCGCCGCCCCCACCTGATGAAACAGGCCGCGGGACGGATTGGAGTGGTCCATGTCGTCGCGCCGCGTCAGCATGAGGGCCATGACGATCAGGATGGCCACCGCCCCGCCGTAAACGAGGAACTGCACCGCGCCCATGAAATCCGCGTCGAGGTAAATGTAGAGGCAGCCGGTGCCGATGAAGGACGCCGTGAGCAGCAGGGCGCTGTGGACGACGTTGCGACAGAGCACCACGCCGACAGCCGAAAGCACCGCGACGCCGGCCAGGGCGTAGAAGATGCCCGCCAGGATGAGGTCCGGCGCGCCCATCTCCACCGCCATGTCCATGCCGCCGTTCACCAGGGAATGGACCAGCGAAAGCAAATCATTCACCGGGCTTCACCTCCGTTTCCGGCGACGGGGTCGCCGGTTTCGCCGCCGGCTTCGGCGGCGCCTTGGGCGCCGGTGGCGGCGTGGGATTGGCCGCCGCCCGGGCCATGACGTCCGCCAGATACGCCCGGTCTTCGTCGGTAATGACCTGATGAACCAGGTCTTCCTTGTGCCAGGTGGAAATCTCGTAATTCTTGTCCCAGGAAAGGGCGTGGGGCGCGCAGCCCTCGATGCAGAGATCGCAGTACAGGCAGCGCCCCATGGAATGCACGTAGCTTTCCAGATGGCGCTTCCGGTTCGCGTCGGTCACGACCTTCAGTTTGATCGCCTGATTCGGGCACTGGATCGCGCAGAGCTGGCAGGCGATGCATTTCTTGTAGTCAATCGTCAGATGGCCGCCGCGGAAATGCTCGGTCATCGTCAGCTTTTCCTCCGGGTAGCAGAACGTCGCCTTCCTGCCGAAGAAGTGACGGATCGTGATGCCCATCCCGGTCATGAGTCCCTTGCCAAACATCGTTCCGCCTCCTTACAGCCAACGGTAGATATAGACGCCGATGCCGGTGCACATCACGTTGGCGAGGGCCAGCGGCAGGAGCACCTTCCAGCTCAGCGACAGCATCTGGTCGATGCGGGTGCGGGGCAGCGTCCAGCGCAGCCACATGAAGAAGAAGACCATGAAGAGCGCCTTGAGCCAGAACCAGACGACGCCGGGCAGGACCGGCCCGCTCCAGCCGCCGAGGAAAAAGGTCGTCGTGAGGATGGAGACGGCCAGGAGGTTCGCGTACTCGGCCAGGAAGAACAGCGCCCAGCGCATGCCGCTGTACTCGGCGAAAGCGCCGGCCACGATCTCCGACTCGCCCTCCACGAGATCGAACGGCGTGCGGTTCGTCTCCGCCGTGGCCGTGATGACGAAGATCACGAAGGCGACGGGCTGCAGCAGCACGAACCAGACGTTGTCCGCCTGCACCGCCACGATGTCGCTCATCTTCAGCGAGCCGGTCAGCATCACGATGCCGAGCAGCGAGAACACCATCGGCGCCTCGTAGCTCAGCATCTGCGCCACCGTCCGCATGCCGCCGATCATGGCGTACTTGCTGTTGGAGGCGTAGCCGCCCATCAGGAAGGGCAGCACCGCCTGGGAGGAGATGGCGATGAGCAGGAACACGCCCACGTTGACGTCGGCGAAAACGGCGCCCTTGTCAAAGGGGAAAAAGGCGTATGCCAGCGCCGAGGGCACGAAGAGCAGCATCGGCGACAGCGCCCAGACCACCCGGTCGCAGCCGGCGGGGATGATGTCCTCCTTGCTCATGAGCTTCAGCATGTCGGCGAAGGGCTGCAACAGCCCGAAGCGGCCGCCGACGCGGTTCGGCCCCAGGCGCACCTGGATGAAGGCGCAGACCTTGCGCTCGGCGTAAGTAAAGACGATGGCCGCCGACAGGATGACGCCGATCACCGCGCCGATTCCAATGAATTTCATTATGAGATCCGTCAGGAACTGGTTCCCAAAGAGAAGCATCAGGTATTCCCGGAGAACGCCGGCGACGGTGGCGACGACTCCGTTTTCCAGCATTGCGTTCATCGAAACCATCCCTCCTCAGCAGTCCACTTCGCCCATCAGCGGGTCGATGGCGGAAAAGGCCACGACGGAATCGCCGATGAGATAGCCCCGGCACATATCGTCCAGCGCCTGCATGTTGATGAAGGACGGCCGCCGGATATGCACCCGGTAGGGCTTCGCCGTCCCGTCGCTGACGATGTAGAAGCCGAGCTCGCCCCGGGTTCCCTCGGTGCGGCTGAAGACCTCGCCCTGGGGCGGCTTCAGCATCTTCGGGAACTTCGCCATGACCGGCCCCTCGGGGAGCCCGTCCAGCGCCTGGCGCACGATGCGGGCGCTCTCGGTGATTTCCCGGAAGCGCACCTGGAAGCGGTCCCAGTTGTCGCCGTTCTCCCCCACCGGCACCTCGAACCCGAACCGGGGATAGACGCTGTAGCCGTCCACCTTGCGGATATCGAAGGGAATCCCGGTGGCCCGGATATTCGGCCCCGTCATGTTATGGGCCAGCGCCTGCTCCGGCGTGAGCCGGGAGACACCCTTGAGGCGGCGCTGGAAGATCTCGTTGCCCATGAGCAGGTTGGCGTATTCCGCGGTGAATTCCGGCACCCGGTCGAGGAATTTCCGGCACTTCTCCGCGAATTCCGGCGGCAGGTCGCGGGCCACGCCGCCCACCCGGATGTAGTGGAAGGTCATGCGGGCGCCGCAGACGAGGTCGAAGAGGTCGAGGATTTCCTCCCGGTCGCGGAAGGTGTAAAGCATACCGGTACTGGCGCCGAGGTCGTTGGCCAGGGAGCCGATGAAGACCTGGTGGCTGGCGATGCGGTTGAGCTCGGCCATGATGACGCGGATGTACTCCGCCCGCTCCGGTACCTCGATGCCGGCCAGTTCCTCCACCGCCCGGCAGTAGCCGAAGTTGTTGTTCATCGACGAGACGTAGTCGAGGCGGTCCGTATAGGGGACGCCCTGGACGTAAGTGCGGGCCTCCAGCAGTTTCTCGATGCCGCGGTGCAGGTAGCCCATCATCGGCGTCGCCCGCAGGATCCTCTCGCCGTCCAGCTCCAGGTTGACCCGCAGCACGCCGTGGGTCGAGGGATGCTGCGGTCCCATGTTGAGGATATAGGTTTCAGTCTGCGGCATAGACGCGCCCTCCTTCCCGGCGGAGACGCGGCACCTTCGGCGGCGCGGCCTGCCTGTAGTCCTTGCGCAGCGGATGGCCGGTGAAATCCTCGGCCAGCAGGATGCGGCGCAGGTCGGGATGGCCGCTGAACTCAATGCCCATGAGGTCATAGACCTCCCGCTCCTCGAACGCCGCCCCCGGGAACACCCCCGTCACCGAGGGCACCGAAGGCGCCTCGTGGTCCAGCTTCACCTTGACCGTGATCCAGGTATTGGCCCCCCAGGCGAAAAGGTGATAGACCATCTCGAAGTACGTCTTGTAGTCCACCGCCGTCAGGTTTTCCAGCCGGGCGAAGCCGAAGCGCCCGTCGTCCCGCAGGAAGGTCAGCAGCGCCGTGAGCTCCGCCGCCGGCACGAAGACCGCCGGCTGCGCCGCTTCGCTGTCGTATTCGGCGCTGGGAAACGCCTGCTGCAGCGCCGCCAGCAGCGGCGCGCCGATGTAGTCCTTCATCCTTCCGCCACCCGCTTTCCCATTTCCTCCACCCGCTCCGGGTGCATGATCTTCTCCTTGAGCTTCAGCATGCCCTCAATCAGCGCCTCCGGCCGCGGCGGGCAGCCGGGGATATAGACGTCCACCGGCATCACCTGGTCAATGCCCGGCACCACCGAATAGGAATCAGCGAAGGGGCCGCCGGCGATGGCGCAGCTCCCCATGGCGATGACGTACTTCGGCTCCGGCATCTCCTCGTAGAGGCGGATGAGGGGCGGCGTCATCTTCCAGGTCAAAGTGCCGGCCACGATCAGGAGGTCCGCCTGCCGCGGGCAGGGCCGAAACACCTCGTAGCCGAAGCGCGAGAGATCGAAACGGGCCGCCGCCGTGCTCATCATCTCGATGGCGCAGCAGGCGAGGCCCGAAGACAGCGGCCAGATGGAATTGCCGTGGGCCCACTTGAACAGGGAATCCACGGTGGTGACAATCACGTTGTTCTTCAAAACCGGCGGCACGATATCGACTATTTCCACGACAGAGCCCCCTTCCGCCAGGCGTACGCCAGTCCCAGTGCCAGGATGGCGAGGAAAACGAACATCTCGGCCAGGGCGAACAGCCCCAGCGCCCCGAAGCGCACCGCCCAGGGATACAGGAACACCGTCTCGATGTCAAAGACGATGAAGATCAGCGCGTAGAGGAAATACCCGGCGCGGTACTGCACGTAGGTCTTTCCCTGGGTATCGACGCCGCACTCGTAGGGAATGCGCTTCTGCGGCGACGGTTGCCGCGGCTGAAGCAGGAACGCCGGTATCAGCGACATCACCGGAAAGATCAGCGCCACGACGAAGAAGATGCCAAGACCGCCGAATTCACTCATAAAGCCCCTTCCTTTCCTCAGGCAGACAAAGAATCCACGTTTTTCCCGGCCGTCCCGAAGGGCGCCGGACGTTCTCAATCATTGTAGATGCGGTTGAGCGGCGTCTCCTTGAAGAGATTGCCCTGCTCGATGTAGCGATGGACCATCTTCTCCGACTTGTGCCGCGTCTGCCGCATGATGGACAGGGAATCGGCGTTGTGCTGGGCGGCGCTGGTAGCGAAGCCGCGGCGCAGGCTGTGGCCGGCGAACTCCGCCGGGTCGAGGCCGGCCATGGCAACGTACTTCTTGACCGTCAGCGCCACCGTCTTGTCGCTGAGCTGCGACGGCCGCAGCGTCCCCGCCTTCGTCAGCGGATGGAACAGCGGTCCCGCGTGAAGGTCCGCCGCCGCGATCCACGCCTTCACCGCCCGCACCGCGCAGACGCGGGGCTCCGGCGCGTAGGGAATGGCAATCGTGCTGCCCTTGCCGAGCTGGTCGCCCTTCGCCCGGGGAATGAAGACCGTAAGCCCCTGGGGGCTGAAGGTCAGATCCTCCAGCCTGACGTTCACCAGCTCCGAGCGCCGGAAGGCCCCGGCGAACCCGAGGAAGAGCAGCGCCCTGTCCCGCAGGGAAGCGGTATCTTCCTTCCCCTCGAAGCAATCCGCCAGCAGGTAGAGCGTCTCGTAAAGGATCGGCGCCTTGCCGTGCTGGAACGTCCCCCGCTCCCGGCGGATCGCGGCCAGCGTCGCCCGGACCAGGCTGTCCTTGGCCGGGTTCCGCTCCCGGTCGTAACCGGCGGCGATATGGTTCTCGGAAATGGCCGTCACCCGGCGGGCCACGGTATTCGCCTTGACCTCCGCGTCAACGTCGGTGAGGTCGTTCAGATAGTTGACGATCGTCTCCGGCGCGGCGGGCAGCGCCGTCAGGTCATGGTGGCGGCACCAGTCGGCAAAATCGCTCCAGTCGGCGTGATAGGCCCGAAGGGTATTGTCGGACTTGGACCGGTGCAGCCGTACCTTGCTCTTGGCGGACAGCGACGCGTTGCCGTCCATCCGCTCGCTGCGGCCGATCACGAAATCCCCCGTAGGTTCCATAGTATCACCTGCTATCGTTCCCTGTGCAAATCATCCGCGGTATACGCGGAATCCGCGCACGTTGATTCACGACTGCCCGGAAAATATTAACGGATTCCAGTATATAACGGAAACGCGGGTATTGGCAAGGAAGTATAATGAATACATGATGGCGGCACGAATGATTTTCCTATTGGCAAACGGCGCCAAATCCCTTATCATGGTAGCATCACCAACCAGCGAAAGGGGTCTTTGCCATGACCATTGCCATCACCCGCGAGGAAACCGCCGGCGGCGGGCGCTATGCGGCGGAAGCGGACGGCCGCCCGGCCGGCGTCATGACCTATCAGCGCCCGGAGGAAGGGCGCATCGTCATCGACCACACGAAGGTCGAAAGCGAATGCAGCGGGCAGGGCGTCGGCGCCCGGCTGGTGGCCCGGGCCATTGACGACGCCCGGGCCGAAGGCTTCAGGATCACGCCGGTCTGCTCCTACGCGGTCCGGTACTTCGAAAAGCATCCCGAGGCCGCCGACGTCCTCGCCAAAGAAAGCCCCGGCTGATTCCCTTTTCTCCTGGAACAACGGGGCTTGTCACGTCCGGAAACGACCCGGTCTCCGGTGTCAAAAGACCGGCACGGAACGCTCCGGCCGGTCTGGGGATACGGTATTATGCTTTCGTCATTCGTCCTCAAGATCGTGCCGGCGGCGATTGATGGAGGTCAGTCCGCGGTAGATGGTGCTGATGTCGATGTCGTTGCCGCGGGTCTCCATGTATTTCTCCAGCTTCCGCTTGACCCGCTGCAGCGCGTTGTCGATGGATTTCACGTGGCGGTGCAGGTCGGCGGCGATCTCCTGGTATGATTTGCCGTCGAGATACGACATCAGCACCCGCCACTCAAGGTCGCTGAGGATCTCCTCCATCTTCTCCTCGATGTCGACGAACTCCTCCCGGCTGATGACCAGTTCCTCGGGGTCGGCGACCCGCGCCCCGGAAAGGACGTCCAGCAGGGTGCGGTCCGAATCCTCGTCGTAGATGGGCTTGTTCAGCGACACGTAGGAATTCAGCGGGATATGCTTCTGGCGCGTCGCCGTCTTGATGGCGGTGATGATCTGCCGCGTCACGCAAAGCTCCGCGAAGGCGCGGAACGACGACAGCTTGTCGTTGCGGAAATCCCGGATTGCCTTATATAGCCCGATCATCCCCTCCTGGATGATGTCTTCCCGGTCGGCGCCGATCAGAAAATAGGACCGCGCCTTGGCCCGCACGAAATTCTTGTACCGGTTGATCAGATAATTCTGGGCAGCCCGGTCATCATTGTCTTTGATCGCGAGGACGATCTCCTCGTCCGTCAGGTCGTCGAACTCGCTGACCGGGTTCTCCTGGTTATCCGCTTTTACCTCTGCGTCCATCCACAAGCCTCCCAGTCCGAATCGTTCTTCGCTTGACGCCTTGATTGCCTTGTCATGGACAGAATTATACATTAGAAAGCGCCTGGCGTCAAGGCAGAAGCCCGGGAAAATCAGCTTTCCCGAAAAGATTTCCGCCGGAGGGACTCCCCCGGCGCTTTTCTTTTCCTCTTTGACATCGGCCCGCATCGTGATATAATACCCATGAACCCTTGACGGCGGCATAGCCGCCGGGGGGCACCTGCAACGGGGAAAACCCGCTCTATCACGTTAGGAGGTAAATTCCATGCTGGCCAAGGATATCATGAAAACCCCGGTCATCACCGTATCGTTGGAGACGACAATCGAGGAGACCGCGAAGCTCCTGCGTCACAACAGGATTTCAGGCGTCCCGGTGGTGGACGGCGACGGCAATATACTGGGCGTCGTCAGCGAGATGGACATGATGCGCAAGGCCATCCGGCCCGACGCGCCCAGCATCTGGAAGCTGTTCCTTTGGGAATTCACCGACATCAAGGCGCACTATGAATACGATGACATCCAGCGGCGTTGCCTGGCCCTGACAGCCGGGGAAATCATGACTTCGCCGGCCATCTGCGCCGATGAGAACGACGACCTGAAGAAGGTCGGCGAGACCATCTTCGACCATCGGATCAAGCGCGTCTTCATCACCCGCCAGGGAAAGCTCGCGGGCGTCGTCAGCCGTTCTTCCTTCATGAAACTGCTCCTGAAGAACAAGGAAGCCTGATTGCCCGGCGCACCTTTGGTTTTCCCCGCCGGTTCCAGGAAAGCGGAGCGCGGCATACAGCCGGCCATTCCCCGGAGTGGCCGCATCAGAGAGGAGACATTGAATGAAACTCGTAGTGACCACCGTCGGCAAGGACCGCGTCGGCATCATCGCCATGGTCAGCAACCTGCTGGCAGACAACAACGTCAATATCCTCAACGTCAACCAGAACATCATGGACGGCTTCTTCAACATGGTCATGATCGCCGAAATGCCGGACGACGGCGTTAAGCTGGCGGAAATCCAGAAAAGCCTCCGGGAGAAGGGCGCGGAGCTGGGCCTCGACATCAAGGTCCAGCACCAGGACATCTTCAACGTCATGCATACGGTGTAACTCGGACCAGGATGTCCCCCAGCGCTGTAGCTGGGGGTGGCGAATATCATAACAGGCGGTGAGCCAATATCTCCCGCCTCGTTGAAACGCCAAGAGGAAGTTTTGCCTTCGGCAAAACCGGAACAACGGCGTTATAACAGGAGGCAGCTGGCGTGATAACCATTGACGATATTCTCGAAACGAACCGGATGATTACGGAGAACAAGCTCGACGTCCGCACCATCACCATGGGCATTTCGCTGCGCGACTGCGCCCACCCCAACATCAAGCAGTTCTGCCAGAACATCTACGACAAGATTACCCGGTCGGCGGAATTCCTGGTATCGACCGGGGAGGAAATCGAGGCGGAATACGGCATCCCCATCATTCACAAACGCATTTCCGTGACGCCCATCGCCATCGCCGCCGAGGCCTGCCGGACGGATTCCTTCGTGCCGGCGGCGGAGGCGCTGGACAAGGCGGGCAAGGCCGTGGGCGTGAACTTCATCGGCGGCTTCTCGGCCCTGGTGGAAAAGGGCTTCACCCACGGCGACCGGGTGCTCATCGACTCGATTCCCCAGGCGCTGGCAACGACAGACATCGTCTGCTCGTCGGTGAACCTGGCCACGACGAAGGCCGGCATCAACATGGACTGCGTGCGGGAAATGGGCGAGGTCATCAAGCGGACCGCCGAACTCACCCGCGACCAGCAGGCCATCGGCTGCGCCAAGCTGGTGGTCTTCGCCAACGCCCCCGGCGACAATCCCTTCATGGCCGGCGCCTTCCACGGCGTCAGCGAAGCCGAGAAGGTCGTCAGCGTCGGCGTCAGCGGCCCCGGCGTCGTGAAGCACGCGCTGGAGGACCTGAAGGGCGCCGACTTCACCGAGGTCGCCGAAACCATCAAGCGCACCGCCTTCAAGATCACCCGCGTCGGCCAGCTCGTGGCCCGGGAAGCGGCCCGGCGGCTCGGCGTCCCCTTCGGCATCATCGACCTCTCGCTGGCCCCGACGCCGGCGGTAGGCGACAGCGTGGCCAACGTCCTGGAGGAAATGGGCCTGGAGCGGTGCGGCCAGCACGGCACCACCGCCGCGCTGATGCTGCTCAACGACGCCGTGAAGAAGGGCGGCGTGATGGCCTCCTCCTCGGTGGGCGGCCTGTCCGGCGCGTTCATACCCCTGAGCGAGGACATCGGCATGATCGACGCCGCGGCCGCGGGCGCGCTCACGCTGGACAAGCTCGAAGCGATGACCTGCGTGTGCTCGGTCGGCCTGGATATGATCGCCGTGCCCGGCGACACCCCCGCTTCGACGCTCGCCGCCATCCTGGCCGACGAGGCTGCCATCGGCGTGGTGAACCAGAAGACCACGGCCGTGCGCCTCGTCCCCGTGCCCGGCAAGGGCGTGGGCGAGTGGGTTGAGTTCGGCGGCCTGCTGGGCCGCGCGCCCATCATCCCGGTGCATCCCGAATCGGCCGAGGCGTTCATCGCCCGCGGCGGACGCATCCCCGCGCCGATCAACAGCCTGAAAAACTGAGCGCGCAACCCCTCAGTCAGCTTCGCTGACAGCTCCCCTTTTCAGGGGAGCC
>JAEEGN010000246.1 GCA_016280345.1 Selenomonadaceae bacterium
ACCATCTGCCCATCGTCACTTCGTCAGACGCCCACGAGCCGGAAGATTGCGGCGCCTATAATGACGATGCTGTTGCCTACGTCCGGCGCTTCGGCTACGAGACGAGGCTGCAATTCGATAAGCGTGATCGGAAAGAGGTCCCACTGGGCTGACCGCCTCCGAAACACCCGCCAGCCGCAGTCCTTTCCGCCCGGTTTGACAGGCTCGGGGCTTTGGGTTACAATAAACAGTTAGATAATGATGATTCCTTAGATAAAGGAGAGCGAATCGAGAATGCCCGAATATGGTGTGGCGTTTGTTACGGCGCTGGCGGTGGCCCTGGTGGTCACGCCCGGCGTCATGTGGGTGGCTTTCCGGACCGGGGCGCTGGACAAGCCCGACGCGCGGAAGGTGCATAAGCAGCCGATTCCGCGAATTGGAGGCGCCGGGATTTACCTCGCTTTCATGGCCGCGATGTACCAGGCGTTGCCCCTCGTCGAGCTGGAGCCCGACGTGAAGCAGGCGATGACCGGCCTGCTCCTGGGCGGGACGCTGATTGTCGCCATCGGTCTCATCGACGACTACAAGAACCTGCCGGCGAAGGTCAAACTCCTGGGGCAGATCGTCAGCGCCGGCATCGCCGTGTATTTCGGTGTTCGCATCGACTTCATCAGCGACCCCTTCGGCGATATCCTGTATCTCTATGATTACGTGACGATTCCCGGGACCATCTTCTGGATCGTCGGCATCACCAACACGGTGAACCTGATTGACGGGCTCGACGGTCTGGCGGCGGGCGTTTCGACCATCGCTTCGGTAACGATCCTGCTGGTGGCTCTGCAGCAGGGTGTGCCTCTGGTGGCGGTGGTCACGGCGGCACTGGCCGGCGCGGCGCTGGGCTTCCTGTTCTTCAATTTCAATCCCGCCCGCATCTTCATGGGTGACACCGGCAGCATGTTCCTGGGCTTCATGTTGGCCGGCATTTCCGTCATCGGCGCCGTGAAGAGTGCCGCCACCATCGCCCTGATCGTACCCATCCTGGCGCTGGGACTTCCTATCCTCGATACCACTTTCGCCATTATCCGGCGGAAGCTGGCGGGGGTTCCCATCATGAAGCCGGACAAGGGCCATCTCCATCACCGGCTCCTGAGTCTGGGCTTCACTCAGCGGCAGGCGGTTCTGCTCATGTATATTATCAGTGCTCTCTTAGGCTCCAGCGCCATTGCCATGACTGAGGTCAGCCCCTTCTGCGCGATTCTCATCCTGGCGATGGTCATCGTGGCCGTTCTTTACGGCGCCAAGCGGCTGGGCATTTTCCACCTGAACCATACCGCGCATACGCACTGACGGCGAGGAGATTTCTCATGGCGAAGGAAAGAATCAAGGTCATGACCGTATTCGGGACGCGGCCGGAAGCGATCAAGATGGCGCCGGTGGTCCTGGAACTCCAAAAGCACCCGGAGGAGATCGTTCCCGTCGTGACCGTGACGGCGCAGCACCGCGAAATGCTGGACCAGGTGCTGCACCTCTTCCGTATCCGCCCGGACTATGACCTTGACATCATGGCGGCCGGGCAGACTCTGTTCGATATTACGACGCGGGCGATGACGGGCCTGGACCGGGTCCTCACTGCGGAGCATCCCGACCTCGTACTGGTCCACGGTGATACCACCACCACCTTTGCCGGGGCGCTGGCGGCCTATTATCACCAGACGGCGGTGGGCCACGTGGAGGCGGGGCTCAGGACGCACAACAAATACTCCCCCTTTCCGGAGGAGATGAACCGCCATCTGACCGGGGCCATTGCCGACCTCCATTTCGCGCCCACCGCAACCTCGGAGGAAAATCTCCTGCGGGAGAACGTCTCCGGTGAGCAGATATTCGTGACCGGCAACACCGTGATCGACGCTCTGCACCATACCGTGAACGAAGAGTTCTCTTTCTCGCCGGCCCTGTCCGGCATTGATTTTTCCGGTCACCGCCTCGTGCTGGTGACGACGCACCGCCGGGAGAATCTCGGTGAGCCCATGCGCCATGTCTACAAGGCTCTCAAGCGGCTGGTGGATGAGTTCGGCGACATCGCCGTCGTCTTTCCGGTGCATAAGAATCCAAAGGTTCGCGAGGTTGTGGAACAGGAACTCGGCGGCGTGCCCCGGGTCCATCTGATCGATCCCCTGGATTACGAGCCATTTGCCAATCTCATGCACCGTTCCTATCTGATCCTGACCGATTCCGGCGGCGTCCAGGAGGAGGCGCCGGCCCTCGGCAAGCCGGTGCTGGTGCTGCGCGATACCACCGAACGGCCGGAGGCGGTGGCGGCGGGTACGGTTCGCCTCATCGGTACTGACCAGGAACGCGTTTACCAGGAAGCCCGGCGTTTACTGACCGACGAGGCCGGCTACCGGCAGATGGCCGAAGCCTGTAATCCTTACGGTGACGGTCAGGCGGCCCGCCGCATTGTGGAGGCGGTTCTCTATCATTACGGCATGCGCGAAGCGAAGCCGGACCGGTTCTGCTGAATATGGTTGCCGCTTCCGGTTTTGCAGGATTCACTGATGGAAAAGCATGACGACACGAAACAACCGGAACGCCGTCCCTTTGCCGTGGCTTTCCGCTACATCTGGGCGGCTTCGTACTTCATGGGTATCGGGGTCTATCTTGCGGCGACGGTGGTGGTGTGCCTGTGGCTCGGCATGAAGTTTGACGAATGCTTCGGCACCGCGCCGAAGGGACGACTCTTCGGCATCGTGATTGCCTTTCCCGCCGCCATTTACTCGATTTATCACAATGTGCGGCGTTTTTTCGGCAAAAAGGGAAAATGAATATCGAATCATAAAAATCCCCGTATTCAGACACAAATTGTCCGACGCGGGGATTTTTTATGCGGTGCGCCGGCCACTATTTTCTGAAAAAGTGAAGGAAAAAAGGGGAAATTGTCTGAAAAAATGATGGGGATAGGCTTGCATATTTTTTGGGCTTAGGGTTATAATAGAGCGAATGTAAAAATATTTCGTCGGGGCGGGCAAATCCCGCCGAGGGGGAATATGAACAAGTTCTTATCGGTCTACGGCAGGGGCGGCGTCCTGATGCTGAAGCTCCTGGCGGGCTTTACGCTGCTGGCGGCCATCCCCATCTCTTTGATGGAGGACTGGCAGCTGTTCGGCGGGCTCGCCGTCGGTTACGCGACGGGAGGGATTTTCTGCTGGACGCTGACGAATCGCGCGGACGATGGGAAATTCGACGAGAGGAAGGCGGCCGAGCAACTCCAGCAGGGAACGCTCATCCGCATCGGCTCGCTGTGTCTGGTTATGGGCATCGCGGCGCAGGTCTCGAAGCGGTTTTTCCTCGTCGCGCTGGCAGGATACCTGTTTTTCTTGGTGTTCGCCTTTGTCAGCTATGTCGTCTCCCGCCTGCAGAAGAAACGGTAGGAGTGCTTTGCGCTTTGGTGTGTTCCGGCGTGCTGCCGGGGATGGCGGATACGCGGGAAGCATCGGGGCGTCTTTGCTTTTCCGGCGTTCCTTCGGACGGATGAGAATACATTAAGGGGAGGGGTTTTATGGACAAAATCGGTCATCGCGAAGTCGTGGAGTTTGCCGGCTACCTCTTTAACGAAGAGACGATCATCATGAACTTCATCACGATGGCCATCGTCATCCTGATCGCGTTTCTCGCGTCGCGGAACGTGAAGGAGGTTCCTACGGGTTGGCAAAACGCCATTGAGGCCATTGCCGAGGTGTGGGAGGAAAAAATCAATACGATGATAGGGCCTTCAGGGCGTTCCCTGACCCATATCTTCCTCACATTGTTCGTGTATTTGGTCATCGCGAACTGGCTGGGCCTTTTCCCAGCCATGGAGTCGCCGACAAACGATCTGAATACGACGCTGTCCCTGGCGGTTACGATGTCATTCCTGATCCATCACGGCATCGGTCTCGCGAGGTGCGGCATCTCTTATCTGAAGCACTTCCTCGAGCCGTTCGCTCCCTTTATCCTGATCCACTTGATTGAGGAGTGCGCCCGTCCCGCGTCGCTGGCCTTCCGTCTCTTCGGAAACATCCTGGCGGGCGAGGTGCTCATCATCATCATCCTGAATCTCGCCCCGTGGTACGCGAACTGGGCCCCGCATGTGGTCTGGGTCATCTTCAGCCTCGCGGTCGGCGTCATCCAGGCGTACATCTTCACGACGCTGTCGCTGGTGTATGTGGCGCCGGCGGCCCAGCCTCATGAACACGAGTGATTTTCATTGTGCCTGGCGGTTCTTTTGATCCTTGCCGGCACGAGCAACACCAAGTCAACCGCGGCAACGGTTCCGGTACCGGAGCATGCTTCCGGGCCGCGAGAATTTGCCATCATCAAATATTTTATTTTTTTTAGGAGGGTTTTTACTCATGGCCAACATTACTCCCGTACAGCTGTCCCTTATCGTTGTTCTTCTTATCACGATGACTTCCATCATCGCCGCCGTTTACGGTGACTCCCGCGTGCTCATGCGCCTCATGGACGGCACTGTCCGCCAGCCGGAAGCGAAGGACGCTCTGTTCACCAACGCTCTGGTCGCCTGCGGTCTCGTCGAGTCCATCCCCATCATCGCGATCGTCGTCGTCCTGATCCTCATCTTCGCGAATCCGTTCATCAAATAATGACGGCCTTTTTGGCGGAAGGCGGCGGCTTTCGGTGCGGCCGCCTTTTCGTGCAAGATGGCGGAAGGGAGGATTAGCGAGTGGTAGATGTTAATTCGACATTCTTCATACAGATGTTGAACTTCCTCGTGCTCCTCGTCGTGCTCAAGAAATTCGCCTGGGGCCCGCTGCTCAAGGTTCTCCATGACCGGACGGACAAGATTGCGAACAATATCCGTCAGGCCGATGAGGACCGCCAGCAGGCGGCCGAGATGAAGAAGGAATACGAGCAGAAGCTCTCCGAGGCGAGGAAGCGCGCCCAGGAGATCACCGACTCCGCGACCCAGCGGAGCGAGGCCGAGCGCCGCGCCCGCGTCGAGGAGACACAGCAGGAAATCGAGCAGATGAAGAGCGCCGCGAAAGCGCAGATTCAGGCGGAACGCGACGAGGCCGCGAAGCAGATGAAAGGGCACATGGTGGCGCTTTCCCTGGCGGCGGCCACGAAGCTCATGGGCAAGAACATGGACGACGCCGCCAACGAGGCGCTCGTCGGCGAGTTCATCGACGGCCTCAGCAAGGAAGACCTGGGTGATTTGTCATGCTGAACCTACAGCTTGCTATCAAGTATTCGCGGGCCATGTTCCTCCTCGCCCAGGAGGAAGGGAAGCTCAATGAGTACGGCCAGGAACTCCGGTCGCTGCTTTCGGATATCGAAGGCGCGCCGGAGTTAAAGGCGTACCTCGAAAGCCCCATGATCCCCCGGCAGGCGAAGCAGGAAGCGGTGGAGAAGATCTTCGCCGGGGAGTATTCCCCGATGGTGTTGAACTTCCTCCGGCTCCTTCTGGACAAGCAGCGGATCTCGCTTCTCAAGGAAATCGTGCAGCAGTACGAGAATTTTTCCAACGAGGCGCAGGGCATTCTCGTGGCGGACGTTACGACCGCGCGAAGCATTTCGGACGGCCTGGGCGCGAAGCTCATGGAGAAGCTCGGAACGCTTACCGGCAAGACGATCAAGCTGCGAAAGCATTTGGACGAGAGGCTTATCGGCGGCGTGGTGGTCCGCATGGGCGACCGCCTCATCGATGGCAGTCTCAAAAGCCGCATGAAGGCACTCGAAGCACAGCTTTTGGCGGATTAAGTATTGGGGTGACTGCTAAGTTATGAAAATAAATCCGGAAGAAATAACAGCCATCATCAAGGAGCAAATCAAGAACTACAACGTGGATCTTGAGATCAATGATGTCGGTACTGTTATCGAAATCGGTGACGGCATCGCTCATATTCATGGCCTGCAAAAAGCAATGGCCGGCGAGCTGCTCGATTTCGGAGACGATATTTTCGGCATGGTCCTGAACCTCGAGCAGGACAATGTGGGCGCCGTGGTCCTCGGACGCGAGAACGAGATCATGGAAGGCCGCACGGTCAAGCGCACGGGCCGGATCATGCAGGTTCCGGTCGGTGAGGCGATGATCGGGCGCGTCGTGGACGCCCTCGGACGTCCCATCGACGGCAAGGGACCGATTGACGCCAAGGAATTCCGCATGATTGAGAGCCCGGCGCCGGGCATCGCCGACCGGAAATCGGTCCACGAGCCGCTCCAGACGGGCATCAAGGCCATCGACGCCCTGGTTCCCATCGGGCGCGGCCAGCGCGAGCTCATCATCGGCGACCGTGGCACGGGCAAGACGGCGATTGCCGTCGATACCATCATCAATCAGAAGGGGCAGAACTGTATCTGCATCTATGTCGCCATCGGCCAGAAGGCGTCGACGGTGGCGCGTGTGGTCAAGACGCTGGAGGACACGGGGGCGATGGCCTATACCATCGTCGTCGCGGCGACGGCGTCGGATTCCTCGCCGCTGCAGTACATCGCGCCTTACTCCGGCGTCTCGATGGGCGAGTATTTCATGCGCAAGGGCGGCCACTGCCTCTGCATTTATGACGATCTCACGAAGCACGCGGCGGCGTACCGCGCCATGACGCTGCTTCTGCGGCGCCCGCCGGGACGTGAGGCGTACCCGGGCGACGTTTTCTATCTCCATTCGCGCCTCCTGGAGCGCGCGGCGAAGCTCTCCGACGAGCTCGGCGCCGGCTCCATCACCGCCCTGCCGATCATCGAGACGCAGGCGGGCGACGTGGGCGCCTACATCCCGACGAACGTTATCTCCATTACCGATGGCCAGATCATGCTCGAGACGGATATGTTCTATTCGGGCATCCGCCCGGCGGTCAACGTCGGCCTTTCGGTTTCCCGTGTCGGCGGCAGTGCGCAGATCAAGGCGATGAAGCAGGTCGCCGGTACGCTCCGCCTCGACCTGGCGCAGTACCGTGAGCTGGCAGCTTTCGCGCAGTTCGGCTCCGATCTCGACAAGACGACGAAGGACCAGCTCGACCGCGGCGCCCGCATGACGGAAACGCTGAAGCAGACGCAGTATTCGCCGCTCGCCGTCGAGGAGCAGGTCATGGTCATCTTCACGGCGGTCCGGGGCTTCCTCGCGGATATCCCGGTGGACAAGGTTGTCACGTTCCAGAACGATTTCCTGAAATTCATGCGTCAGGGCCATCCTGAGATCGCGCAGAAAATCGCGGACCAGAAGAAGCTGGACGATGATCTCGAGGCCGCTCTGTCGGCGGCCATCGACGAATTCAAGGAGACGGTCCCGTACAAGACGGCGTGAGGTGATTTGAATGGCGAGCTTACAGGATATACGCCGGAGAATCCGGAGCGTAAAGAGCATCCAGCAGATCACCAAGGCGATGAAGATGGTCGCAGCCGCCCGGCTCCGCCGCGCGCAGCAGGCGGCTATCGCCAATAAGCCCTATGCCGAGAAGATGGCCGAGATCGTGGAGAATGTCGCCTCGAACGTCGAAGGCTTCAAGCATCCGCTACTGGAGACCCACGCGGCCGATAAGGAACTGTTCCTCATTGTCGCCGCCGACAAGGGCCTGGCGGGGGCATATTCGTCGAACGTTTTCAAGGAGGCGGTCCGGCATATTCCCGACAAGGAAAAAGCCGATCTCGTCGTGATTGGACGCAAGACGGAGGAGCACTTCCGCAACCGCGGCTACCATATCGTCAAGGACTATCTGGGCATCAGTGAGCGGCCGACCTTCGAGCACGCGAAAGCGATCGCGTCCGAGCTCACGTCCCGTTATGAGAGCGGCGAGTACAGCGCCGTGCACATCGTGTACGCGCGCTTCGTGTCGTCCATCGTGAACGTGCCGGAGCGGTTTCAGCTCCTGCCCTTCGAGGGCATCACGGCCAACGCCGACGAGGAGGAGCCGGGGCGGCTTGACAAGGCGAAGAGCTTCATCCACCATCTGAAGCTGGCGGCCATGGAGCGCCTCATGAAAGCGCAGGCGGAAAAGGAAACTGACCCTAACGCGCTTGAGGACGAAGCGGAGAGCGGGACCACGGCGGAAGCGGCGCAGAATGCTCTTCCGGCCGAAGCGGCGGAGGAAAATCTCCCGTCGGCGGAGGCCCAGCCGGAACCTGCCGGGGAGCCGGAAGAGGATCCGTTTGGGGAAGCGCCGGTGGAGGAAACGCCGGACAGCCTGAACCTCGAAGTCTACGACGTCCCCCTTGAGGAATTCAAGGAAGATCCCTATATCTTCGAACCGAGCGCGGATGAGGTGCTGGGACATCTCCTGCCGCAGTATCTGGTAACGATGATTTATGCGGCGCAGCTTCAGGCGGCGGCCAGCGAGCTGTCCTCGCGCATGACGGCGATGTCCAGCGCGACGGACAACGCGCAGGAACTCACGCGGAAACTGGATCTGCTCTACAACAAGGTACGTCAGGCGAACATCACCCGCGAGATCACCGAGATCGTGGGCGGTGCGGAAGCCTTGAAGGAATGCGCGGCCCTGGCCGCCGCCTATCACGCGATGGCGTGTGCCTTCGGCGCAGGTCTTCGCAGTAAGGGGGTTTACCATTGGCAACAGGCAAAATAGTGCAGGTCATCGGACCTGTCGTCGATATTGAGTTTCCGCTCGGAGAACTGCCGGAGATACTGAACGCCGTTACCATCAAGGGCAAAGCCGGAGAGCTTGACATAAATCTCGTGGTTGAGGTTATGCAGCATCTGGGCGACAGCGTCACGCGCTGCATCGCCATGAGCTCGACGGACGGACTCGTGCGCGGTATGGAAGCGGAGGATACGGGCGCTCCAATCAGGGTGCCGGTCGGGCCGGAGTGCCTGGGACGCGTGTTCAACGTCCTCGGCGAGACGGTCGATCACAATCCGGAGCCGGTCGGGAACAAGGAGGCGTGGCCGATCCACCGTCCCGCGCCGACCTTTGAGGAGCAGGACGCTTCGGCGCAGATCCTCGAGACGGGCATCAAGGTCGTCGACCTCATCGCCCCGTATTCCAGAGGCGGCAAGACAGGCCTCTTCGGCGGCGCCGGCGTCGGCAAGACCGTTCTGATTCAGGAACTCATCCACAACATCGCCACCGAGCACGGCGGTTACTCCGTTTTCGCCGGCGTCGGCGAGCGTACCCGCGAGGGCAACGACCTCTGGACGGAAATGACCTAGTCCGGCGTTATCTCGAAGACGGCGCTGGTCTATGGTCAGATGAACGAGCCGCCGGGAGCGCGTATGCGCGTCGGCCTCACGGGGCTGACGATGGCCGAGTATTTCCGCGATGTCGAGCATCAGGACGTGTTGCTCTTCATCGACAACATCTTCCGTTTCATCCAGGCCGGTTCCGAGGTTTCGGCGCTCCTGGGCCGCATGCCGTCCGCCGTCGGTTATCAGCCGACGCTGACCACGGATATCGGTGCCCTGCAGGAGCGCATCACTTCGACGAAGGCCGGTTCCATCACGTCAGTGCAGGCCGTTTACGTCCCCGCTGACGACCTGACCGACCCGGCGCCTGCCGGTACGTTCACGCACCTTGATGCGACGACGGTCCTTTCCCGCCAGATTGCTGAGCTGGGCCTTTATCCGGCGGTGGATCCGCTGGATTCCACTTCGCGTATCCTCGATCCGAACATCATCGGCGAGGAGCACTACGAGGTGGCCCGCGGCGTGCAGGCGGTGCTCCAGAAGTACAAGGAACTCCAGGACATCATCGCCATCCTCGGCATGGAGGAACTCTCCGACGCCGATAAACTGACGGTCGCCCGGGCGCGCAAGATCCAGCGTTTCCTGTCGCAGCCCTTCGCGGTGGCCGAGCAGTTCACCGGCCAGCCGGGCAAATACGTGCCGCTGAAGGAAACAATCCGTGGCTTCAAGGAAATCCTCGAAGGCAAGCACGACGATATGCCGGAGAACGCTTTCTATATGGTCGGCACCATCGACGAGGCGGTAGCGAAAGCGCAGAAGCTCAAAGAGGAGGCATAAGCCATGCCGACGATCAAGCTGGAGGTCATATCCCCGGATGCTATCGTCTATCAGGCCGATATCAAGATGCTCATCGTCAATTCCCCGGTGGGGGAACTCGGCGTTATGCCGCGTCACCTGCCGATGATTGCCGAGCTTTTGCCCTGCGCCATGCGCGTCAAGTTCGAGGATCACGAGGAGCTGGTCGCCGTGGCCGGCGGCTTCATGGAGGTCAAGCCGGACAAGATCACGGTGCTGGCATCCGCCGCGGAGACGCCGATCATGATTGACGAACTGCGGGCAGAGAGAGCGTATGAGCGCGCCAAGGAGCGTATCGCGCTGTTCAAATCCGCCCCGCTGAAGCACGAAGAGATCGATGTCCCCCGCGCTGAGTACGCCCTCCAACGGGCACTGGCGCGTCTCAAGACGGTCCATTCGACGCGGAGCTGATCGAAAACGAAGAGATTTTATCAAGCCGGCGGCAGCCTTCGGGCGGCCGCCGCTTTTTTATGGCCTGACAAGGGGACGTTGGCAGGAGTTTTCCTTCTTTTGTCGAAAGGATAAAGTAACCTGGAAAGCATCGCAGTTAGGAGGAGGTACGGATATGAGCGACGAAAAAAAACAGGCCATGAGTCTTCTGGGCGAAGAAGAAGAGTTGACGCCCGAGCAGCGCGAGATCGAGCGGATGAAGCAGGTCCTCCTGAACGAGGAACCGGAGAAGATGGCGGCCCTTCTGCGGGCACTTAATGAGGAATGACGAAAGGGGAGGCGGCGCATGAAGGTCCTGGTCACGGGCGTTACCGGACAGCTCGGCTATGATGTGATGAAGGAGCTGGCCCGGCGGGGAATCGAAGCGGTGGGCGCGTCCCGGAGAGAAATGCCGCTTGACGAGCCGGATGCCGGAGCTTCATTTATCGAGCGGACGCGGCCCGGGGTTATCATCCACTGCGCCGCTTATACCGCCGTGGATAAGGCAGAGGACGAGCCGGCGCTTTGTCGCCGGATCAACAGCGAAGCGCCGGGGGCTATCGCCCGGGCGGCGGCGCGGGTGGGCGCGAAACTCATCTTTATCAGCACGGACTACGTCTTTGACGGCGAGGGGGACCGTTTTTACGAGACGGATGACCCCAAGGGACCCCGGAACGTCTATGGCGCCTCAAAACTGGCCGGAGAGGAGGCCGTGCGGGCGGCGCTGGCGGAATGCTTCATCGTCCGCATTTCCTGGGTATTCGGCATCAACGGCAAGAACTTCATCCGTACCATGTTACAGCTGGCGAAAACCCATTCCGAACTCACAGTGGTGGACGACCAGGTGGGCTCTCCCACTTACACCGCTGATCTTGCCCGCCTGCTGGTGGACATGGCGCTGACGGATCGTTACGGTACTTACCATGCCACCAACGAGGGCGTCTGTTCCTGGGCGGAACTGGCGTCGGAGGTCTTCCGCCAGCGGGGCCTCGGCGTCAAGATCACGCCCGTTCCCTCGTCCGCTTATCCCACGAAGGCGGTGCGCCCCCACAATTCCCGCCTTTCCAAAGCATCGTTGACGATAAATAATTTCGTGCCGCTTCCTCCCTGGCAGGATGCCGTCCGGCGCTATCTCGCCGAACTCTTGGCCCGGGGGGAGTGACGCTCCCGCTACAGAGAGACGCATCCGGCAAGAGACTTTCGGAAGAAGGAAAAAAAGACAGCCGGGCCCGGCTTTTCCGGGTCCGGCTGTTGAATTTTGTTCGGTAGCGGAATATAATAGGCAATATCTGTAAAGAAAGGAGGGCGGCCCGTGGATTTCAGCAATCTCATCGTCGCTCTGGAAGCGGTCGTGCCGATGTTCTGCCTCATGTTCATCGGCGTCCTGATCAAGGAGACGCGCCTTCTCACCGAGGAAGAACTGGCGCATATGAATCGCATGATCTTCCGTGTCTTCTTCTCCATCATGATGTTCTACAACCTTTACACGACAAATCTCGGCGCCGTCTGGCGGCCCCGTCTTATCATCTTTGCGCTCGGGGCGCTGGCGGTGGTCTATACCGCGACCTTCCTCGTCGTCTGTTCTTTCGAGAAATCCCCGAAGCGGCGCGGTGCCGCCATTCAGGCAGTCTATCGCAGTAATTTCGTGCTGATGGGCCTGCCGCTCATCGCCAACATCTTTGGCGACGGCAATATCGGCGTTACGACCATGATGGTCGCCATCGTCGTCCCCATCTACAACGTCCTCGGCGTTTTCACCCTGGAAACCTTCAGGGGCGGTCGCTTCAATCTTGGCCATATCCTGCTGGGCGTCGCCAAAAATCCCATGATTGTCGGCGCCTTTCTCGGCGCGCTCTTCCTCTGGTTAGGAATCCCGGTCCCAAAGCCGGTTTTGCGGCCGCTGGCCCAGATCACGGCGGCCACGACGCCCATCGCCCTTATCATTCTCGGGGCCTCCTTCCGCCTCGGCAGCACCCACGAGCACAAACGGCTCCTCCTTGCCGTCATTGGCGCCCGGCTGATCCTGGTACCGGCCGTCGTGCTGGGAACGGCGGCACTTCTGGGCTTCCGGGGCGTGGACTTCGCCACCCTCATAAGCATCTTCGCTACTCCCTGCGCCGTGGCCGGGTTCGCCATGGCCCAGCAGCTTGACAGCGACGCCGACCTCGCCGGTAACGCCGTCGTCTTTACCTCAGCCCTCTCCTGTTTCACGATTTTTGGCTGGATTTTGCTGTTCAAGGAACTGGGGATTTTCTGATTCGATTCTCAAATGTTTTTTCAATCGGAATATCATCTGCATCACCAAGAAGTTAAAAAATAATGACATAAAACAATGATAAAAATTAGTGACTTTTATAAAAATTGTGATAAAATAGAAAATAAGCGGAAATCTCATATCAATTTCCCTGTTTGCCTTTGGAAGACCGGGAGGGAGGATACCTATGGCGACTCTGTTGGAACGGACGAGAAAAATCAACCGGCTTTTGCAGCGCTCGGAAATCGTCGAATACGACAGTATTTCACGGGTTCTTTCGAGTGTCATCGGCGCCAACGTCTATATCACGAATAAGTTGGGTAAGATTTACGGCTATGCTTTCGTAGATGATTTCGAGTGCAATCTGATGATTGACCGGGTCATCCATAAAGGCGAGTTCCCGAAGCACTATGTGAAGTGGATGCTGAAGATCGACGAGACCTCCGCCAATCGTCGCTCCCAGACGGGGCAGTGCGTTTTTTCCGCTAACGAGGCCCCCTGTTCCTTCAACGGGAAAAACACCACCATCGTTCCCATTTATGGCGTTGGCGAGCGCATTGGGACGCTGATTCTCGCCAAATACGGCGAAGCGTTCACCGACGACGATCTCCTGCTGGCGGAGTATGGCGCTACGGTTGCCGGTATGGAGATGCTGCGCGACAACACTCAGAAGATCGAAATCGACGCCCGGAACAAGGCGACGGTACAGATTGCCCTGGCGACGCTCTCGTATTCGGAAATCGAGGCAGCGGTCGGCATCCTGGGCGAGCTTCCCGATTCCGGCGAGGGGCTTTTGGTCGCCTCGAAGATCGCAGACCGGCTCCAGATCACCCGTTCCGTGATTGTCAACGCCTTGCGGAAATTCGAATCCGCCGGTGTCATCGAATCGAAGTCCCTGGGTATGAAGGGGACATATATCAAGGTGCTTAACGAGCACCTGCTGAAGGAAATCAAAAAAATGAAGCGTTGAATCAGTTCGGCATAAGCTGAACTGACCCTCCCAATCCAAAGGAAAGCCGCCGCCCTCACAGGACGGCGGCTTTCCTTTGGTAGCGTATTCCCGCCAAGGCTTTGTCGAAGCGCATAGGCAGAATCAAGCCTGATAACGGGAACCAGGACCTTATGGCTTCGTCCGGTTTCCTGGGTTTCTTTTTCTTTCCCCGGGGTATGGGATTCCTGTTCCCTTTCCGGGAAATATGACTAGAAAACAGGACATATTACCCATTTATGTAATTTATTTGGAAAAAAGAATGCCGGCTGGCGTAAAAAGTGGTAAAATGGGATAGATTATAATGCCGTAAATATGACAATCTGTGAAAGACAGGGCTTCCGAGCCCGCTACGGACAGGCTTTCCCGTATGGCGGGAGACGTATGCCCATACACCTTTGAGGAAAGGAAGCGACACGTGATGCTCGACCAGATCATGCGATCCGGTAATTTTGATTACCTGGAACGCGGCATGAAGGCGGCGGAGCTCAGGCAACAGGTCATCGCCCATAACCTGGCGAACGTCAATACGCCGGGCTTCAAACGAAGTGAGGTCGCCTTTGAGTCCATGCTGGCCCGGGAGCTGTACGGGGATCCGGAGGGAACCCTGCCGCTGGTTCGTACCCACGACCGGCATCTGCCGATCGCGCACCTGAAGACGCGGGCCGAGGCGAAGATCGAGATGGATAAAACTACTACCATGCGCGTTGATAAGAATAACGTTGACGTCGATATCGAGATGGCGAGCCTGGCGAAGAACCAGATCTATTTCAACGCCATGACGAATCAGCTCAGCGGCTATATCAAGAAGATTAAGAACGTCCTGCAGGCCGATCCCTGACGACAGGAGGAAGGCTGCCGCCGCGGCTTGAGTGCGGTCTTTTTCCCGGGGGCGCCGCGAGGTGTTCCACGTAGTTCCAGCATAAGGAGCGGTTTTTATGAGCATGTTCACCGGAATCGATGCGTCGGCCTCCGGCCTCACGGCGGAACGCCTGCGCATGGACGTCATTTCCAACAATATCGCCAACGCCAACACGACGCGTACGCCGCAGGGTGGCGCCTATCGCCGCCGCTACGTGGTCTTTGAGCCGCGGGAGATACAGAACAGCCAGTCTTTCGTCAATTATCTGACGGAGGCAATCCAGAAGAAGAACAAGTTCCGTGGCGCCGGCAAAGGCGTCCGGGCGGTGCGCATCGAGGAGGACACGACGCCGGGCCCGTTGGTCTATGATCCGGGCAATCCGGACGCGGACGCGCAGGGTTATCTGCAGCGGCCGAACGTCAATGCCGTGGCCGAAATGGTCGATATGATTACGGCCTCCCGGGCTTATGAAGCCAATGTCACCGCTATCAATGCTGCCAAAAGCATGGCGTCCAAGGCGATGAATATTGGCCAGAGTTGAGGCGCATTGGATTGAGCATTCTTTGACGAGGTGAGAGCAATGCAGATGGAACCGTTGCAAATGACACCGGTACGTCAGGTCCGGATGAGCGCCCAAAGCCATCTGGGAGAGCTGACGCCCGAGGAGGAGGTAAGGTCTTTCGGGGATTACCTGAAGGATGCGCTGGCGGAGACGAACGCGCTCCAGAAGAAATCAGACGCGCTGAACGCCGCGCTGGCGGCGGACGCAATCGATGATATTTCCGAGGTCGTTGTGGCCGGACAGAAGGCTGAGCTTGCCATGCAGCTGACAATGACGGTGCGCAACAAAGCCGTCTCGGCCCTTCAGGAGCTCATGCGGATGCAGGTATAAACATCATCGTCGAAAGCATTTGAGCCGAAGGGATTGAGACGATGGCAGAAGACTGGAAAGAACGGTATTTGCAGCTGTGGAACAAGACCACGAAGCGCCAGCGTTATCTGATGGGCGGCATCGTGGCCCTGGTGCTGGTCGTGCTCGTCGCGGGCAGTTATTTCTACGGTAGCAAACCGGATCTGGTGCCGCTGTTCACCAACATGGAGACGAAGGATGCTGGTGAGGTCGCGGCGAAACTGAAAGAATCAAAAATCCAATATGAGATACAGGAAAACAAGCAGGGTGTGACCATCCTCGTTCCCTCGAAAGACGTCCATACCGCCCGCCTCGATTTGGCGACGCAGGGTTTGCCACGCGGCTCCAAGGGCTTCGAGATCTTCGATGACAGCAAGCTGGGCGTGACGGAGTTCCAGAACAAGATCAATTACCTGCAGGCCTTGCAGGGCGAGCTCCAGCGCACGATTGAGAAGGTGGCGTCCGTTGACGCCGCCCGCGTACACATCGTTCTTCCCGAGGACAGCCTTTACAAGAAGAACGAGAAGCCGGCCACGGCGTCCATCATGCTCCGCCTGAAGCCGGAGCGCAAGCTGACGAAGAAAGAGATCAAGGGTATCGTTAATCTGGCGGCGCACAGCATTCAGGGCCTGACACCGGAAAACATCACGATCATTGACGATACTGGTAAGATCCTGAACGATCCCGATGAGAACGAGGAAAACAACGTCGGCAACAAGACAATCACCCAACTCGAGATGACGCGCAAGGTTCAGGAGCGGATGCAAAAGGATGTCCAGACCTTGCTCGATCAGGCTTTGGGCGAGGGTCGGGCCTTTGTCCGCGTCAACGTGGAATTGGATTTCGACCAGCGCTTGACAGACCGGCAGCTCTTCACGCCGGTGGTGGACGAGGCCGGCATCATCCGCAGCCAGCAGGATCTCAGCGAGAGCTATACCGGTACCTCGCAGAATCCGGGCGGGCCGGCGGGCGTCCAGGCGAACGTGCCGGGCTATGTGGCCCAGGCGGAGAATGCCAACGCTCAGTATGAGAAAAAAGAGTCCACGCGCAATTACGAGATCAACGAGGAGAAGCAGAAGATTGTCGCCTCTCCGGGCTCTATCCGCCGCGTGAATATCGCTGTCCTGGTCAATGAGGATATCACCCGGGCGCAGCAGGAGAGCATCATGCGCTCTGTTTCATCGGCGGTGGGCATCAATCCCGAGCGGGGCGATACCGTTTCCGTCGAGCCGCTGCCCTTCAATACGGCAATCGCGGACCAGCGGGCGGCAGAAGAACTTATTATCCGCACTCGGGAGGAGCGGAACTTCTATCTCGGCGTGGCGACGTTCCTGTTGCTTGTCTCACTCATCATCGGCGCTGTGCTCATGCAGCGGCACCGGCTCCGGTTGGAGCAGGAGGAGGCGGAGGCCGCGGCCGCGGCGGAAGCGGCGGCACTCGAGGCCGAGCAGCGCGAGTTGGAGCGCCTGCGGCTTGAGGAGGAAGAACGCGCCCGGGAGGCCGAGCGGCTTCAGAAGGAGCTTCGCGAGGCACGTATCGAGGCCGGCGAGGTCACGGTAGAAGAAATGTCTCCCGAGGAGAAGCAGCGGATCGCCGAGCGCGAATCCATCGAGAAGCTCATCAACGAGAAGCCGGCCGAGGTGGCTATGCTGGTTAAGGCCTGGCTGTCGGAGGAATGATAGACGATGCCTGATATGTACGACGCGCCGCAGCTCGATCTGTCGAACCAGCAGAAGGCGGCAATCCTTTTCATCACCCTGGGGCCAGAGTATTCGGCCAAGGTGTTCAAGCACATGAGTGATGAAGAGATTGAAAAGATTACACTGGAGATTGCCAGCCAGAAGCAGGTAACGCCGGAGCAGAAGAACCTCGTCATCGCCGAGTTTTACCAGATGGCAATGGCGAAGAACTACCTCTCCAACGGCGGCCTGGAGTACGCGCAGGACGTCCTGGAGAAAGCGCTGGGAGCCGAAAAGGCTGCCAACATCATCAATCGTCTTACTACGAGCTTGCAGGTCCGGCCTTTCGATTTCCTGCGCAAGACCGACCCGTCACAGCTCCTGAACTTCATCCAGAACGAGCATCCCCAGACCATCGCTCTCATTATGGCCTATCTCGATCCCGAGCAGGCGGCGATGATCCTGGCCTCTCTGAGCCAGGAGCGGCAGGCGGAGGTTGCCCGGCGCATAGCCATGATGGATCGTACCTCACCGGAGGTCCTGCGGGAAGTCGAGCGGGTGTTGGAGCGGAAGCTTTCATCGCTGGTCACGCAGGATTTCACCACCGCCGGTGGCATCAAGGCCATCGTCGAGGTGCTGAATCGTGTCGACCGCACAACAGAGAAGACTATCATCGAGACGCTGGAGGTGGACAACCCCGAGCTTACCGAAGAGATCAAGCGCCTCATGTTCGTGTTCGAGGATATCGTCATGCTGGACGACCGCTCGTTGCAGATGGTCCTCCGCGAGGTGGACAACAAGGACCTTTCACTGGCGCTCAAGGCCACGCCGAAGGAAGTCGCCAACAAGGTATTCAAGAACATGTCCACCCGCGCCGCCGAAATGCTCAAAGAAGAAATCGAGTTCATGGGCCCGGTCAAGATACGCGACGTCGAGGAGGCCCAGCAGAAGATCGTCAACGTCATCCGCAACCTGGAGGATAAGGGCGAGATCGTGGTCGCCCGTGGCGGAAAGGGTGACGAGATGATTGTCTAGGATAATCAAGGCGTCCGCCTGGGACGAGGCGCCCTGCGTGATCGAGGTTCCGGAGCCGCCCCCTCCGTCAGCGGCCGGGAAAGAGGCGGGCGGAGAGGACGGCTACACTCTGGAGGATGCCGAACGCGAAGTCCAGGCAATGCTGGACGCCGCCGAAGCGCGCTGTCTGGAGATGGAGGCTGCTTACATCGGCAAGCGGGCCCGGCTGGACGAGGATATCGCCGCTTTCGAGGCGACCCGCGAGGCCATGATGGCCGACCTTTTCAAGAAGAAAAAGGAAGCGGAGGAGTTCCTGGAACATACCCGGGCCGAGTGCAGCGCCATGAAGACCGCGGCGGAGGAAGAGCACAACAACATCATCGAAGATGCCCAGCAACAAGCGGAATCCATCCGGGAGGATGCCCGCAAGGCCGGCCATGAGGAAGGCTTTGCTGCCGGCCACGAGGAAGGACTGGCGAAGGCCCTCGAGGAGCAGCAGGAGGCCATCCTGACGGCGAACGCCAAGGCGGAAAAGACCATGGCTGACGCCAAAGAGGAATCCATCGTCTATGTTCGCCAGGCGGAAGACGAGATCGCGCAGCTCGCGCTGCAGGTGGTTGAGAAGATCCTGCCCCAGCACTTCATCGACGTGCCGCAGATCATTCTGCCCCTGATCCGCAAGGCACTGCTCAAGGTAAAGGACCAGCCGGAGGTCATCGTCCGGGTGGCGCCGGTTGACTATGACCTGGCGCTCCTGGCGCGCTCTGAATTCCAGAATCTTCTCGAGGGCAACGCCGAGCTCACCGTCCATTCGGACGAGAACCTGAAACAGGGCGACGTCATCCTGGAGACGCCGAACGGCAACGTGGACGCGCGCGTCTCCACGCAGCTCGAAGCGGTCCGGAAAGCCATGCAGGATGTCATGTCATGATAGAACCGAATCTCAAGAAATTCACGCAAGCCATCGACGATGCGGAGCCCATCAAAATGAGCGGCAAGATCACCCAGATCATCGGTCTGGTCATCGAGTCCCGGGGCCCCAACGTCAGCATGGGCGAACTCTGCTATATCAGTTCGCGTTTTCCCGGCGTGCCGCCAATCCCGGCGGAGGTCGTGGGCTTCCGCGAGGGCTTGGTACTGCTGATGCCCATCGGCGAGATGCAGGGCATCGGCCCGGGTTGCGAGGTCGTCTCGGCTCAGAAAACGCTCCAGGTCAAGGTCGGCCCACAGCTTTTGGGCCGTGTCCTGGACGGCTTGGGAAATCCCATGGACGGCAAGGGCCCCATCATGAGCAAGCTGGAGTATCCCTTGCACGCCGCACCGCCCGACCCTTTGCAGCGTCCGCGTATCCATGAGTCGCTGTTCGTGGGGGTCCGTCCCATCGACGGGCTCATTACCCTGGGCTCGGGACAGCGCATCGGCATCATGGCGGGCAGCGGTGTCGGCAAGTCCACCCTGCTGTCGATGATTGCCCGTAATACGGAAGCGGACGTCAGCGTCATTTCACTGGTGGGCGAACGTGGCCGCGAGGTTCGTGACTTCATCGAGCGGGACCTCGGCGAGGAGGGACTCAAGCGCTCCGTTGTCGTGGTGGCCACCTCGGACCGGCCAGCGTTGGTACGCATCAAAGGGGCCATGACGGCCACTGCCATCGCCGAGTATTTCCGTGATCAGGGGCGACGCGTCGTACTGATGATGGACTCGGTGACGCGTTTCGCCATGGCGCAGCGCGAGGTAGGGCTGACCATCGGCGAGCCGCCGGCAACCCGCGGCTATACGCCTTCGGTTTTTGCACTGTTGCCGCGGCTCCTGGAACGGGCCGGCACCAGCGCCAAGGGCTCCATCACCGGCATCTACACTGTGCTGGTGGATGGCGATGACATGAACGAGCCGATTGCCGACGCGGTCCGCAGCATCCTGGACGGCCATATCGTCCTGTCGCGGGCCATCGCGGCTCAGAATCACTTCCCGGCCATCGACGTTCTGGATAGTGTCAGCCGTGTCATGAGCGACGTGGTGGACGATA